>SCQZ01000389.1 GCA_004299665.1 Jatrophihabitans sp. | reverse complement strand
CGCGCGGGCGTCGCGCCCGCGCGTTCCAGGGCGGCCTTGATGGCGAAGCCGCCGAGGTCCGCGCCGGAGAAGCCCTTCAGCGAACCGAGCAAGCGGCCCATCGGCGTCCGTGCACCGCTGACGATGACCGATCCAGTCATGAGTTCCTCCTCGACACAGCTCTGCGCAGCCCGCGCGATGCCGGCCTGCTGGGGCCAACTCTAGCCAGCGGCCCGGAATGGCCCGATGTGAAGCTGGGCACGCCGCGACCGGCCCCGCTCGCGCTGCGCCCGGTCCGGCGGCGAGGATGGGCAGATGCCCGACTCCAGCCTGTTCACGAAGATCGACCACGTCGGGATCGCGGTCCCCGACCTGGACGCCGCGATCGCGTTCTACCGCGACACCTTCGGCATCGTCAGCGTCCACGAGGAGACGAACGAGGAGCAGGGCGTGCGCGAGGCGATGCTCGCCGTCGGCGACGGGGCCACGCGCATCCAGCTGCTCGCGCCGCTGTCCGAGACCTCCACGATCGCCAAGTTCCTGGGCCGCAACGGCCCGGGCATCCAGCAGCTCGCCTACACCGTCACCGACATCGACCAGGTCTGCGACGCGCTGCGGGCCAAGGGGGTCCGGCTGCTGTACGAGGCCCCGCGGCGCGGTACCGCGGACAGCCGCGTCAACTTCATCCACCCCAAGGACGCCGGTGGCGTGCTGGTCGAACTCGTCGAGCCCGCCGCAGGCCACTGAGGACACCCTGGTTACCGACCAGTAACATGTGAGACCCTGCCCGCCGACCGCCCGTGGAGGCCAGCCGATGTCGCAACACATGGACGAGATCCGCAGCGCGATCGTCTCGGACAACCTGTCGGCGGTGGCCGACCTGCCGGTTCCGGACACGTACGAGGGCATGGTCGTACGCAAGGAGGACGTCGGCATGTTCGACGGCCTGCAGACCCGCGACAAGGACCCCCGCAAGAGCCTGCGGCTGCAGGAGGTCGACACCCCCGAACTGGGGCCGGGCGAGGCCATCGTCGCGGTGATGGCGAGCGCCATCAACTACAACACCGTCTGGACCTCGATCTTCGAGCCGTTGTCGACCTTCGGCTTCCTGGAGCGGTACGGCAGGTCCTCCCCGCTGGCACGCAAGCACGACCGCCCGTACCACGTCGTGGGCTCGGACCTCGCCGGCGTCGTGCTGCGTGTCGGTCCGGGCGTGACCAAGTGGGCGCCGGGCGACGAGGTCGTCGCGCACTGCCTGTCGGTCGAACTGGAGGACGCGCAGGGCCACGACGACACGATGATGGACCCGCAGCAGCGGATCTGGGGCTTCGAGACCAACTTCGGCGGGCTGGCCGAACTCGCCCTCGTGAAGGCCAACCAGTTGATGCCGCGGCCGCTGCACCTGACCTGGGAGGAGGCCGCCTGCCCGGGGCTGGTGAACTGCACCGCCTACCGCCAGCTGGTCAGCCATCACGGCGCGGGTATGAAACAGGGCGACGTCGTGCTGATCTGGGGGGCCACCGGCGGCCTGGGCTCCTACGCCACCCAGTACGCGCTCAACGGTGGGGCGACCCCGATCTGTGTGGTCTCCTCGCCCGACAAGGCCCAGCTGTGCCACGACATGGGGGCCGAGTTCGTCATCGACCGCAAGGCGGAGGGGTACCGGTTCTGGAAGGACGGCGAGCAGCAGCCGGGCGAGTGGAAGCGGCTCGGCACGAAGATCCGCGAGCTCACCGGCGGGGACGACGTCGACATCGTCTTCGAGCACCCGGGGCGCGAGACGTTCGGGGCGTCGGTGTACGTCACCAAGCGCGGCGGCACCATCGCCACCTGCGCCTCCACGTCGGGCTTCATGCACGAGTACGACAACCGCTACCTGTGGATGACGCTCAAGCGCATCGTCGGCTCGCACTTCGCCAACTACAAGGAGTCGTGGGAGGCGAACCGGCTCATCGCCAAGGGCGCGATCGCGCCGACCCTCTCGCGGGTGTACCCGCTCGCCGAGACCGGGCAGGCGACCTACGACGTGTCCCGCAACCTGCACCAGGGCAAGGTCGGCGTGCTGTGCCTCGCGCCCGAGGAGGGGCTGGGCGTGCGCGACGCCCCGCTCCGGGCCCGACACCTGGACGCGATCAACCGCTTCCGCGGCAGGTGATCGGGCAGGTCGCCAACCGGTACGGCCGTGACCCGTTTGGTCGCAAGTGTGACAATCGAGTCCATGAGTAGCGACTCCGACCACGACGTCCTGCCGATGCTCACCGACGGGTACCGCGGATTCGCCCAGGCACTGCGCGGCTACGACCGTGGACAGGTGGACAGCTACCTCGGGCAGGTCGAGGACGACCTCACCGCGGCGGCTGTCGAGCGGGACGCGGCCCAGGCCCGGTCCGCCGACCTCGCCGCCCAGCTGGCCAGCGCCCAGGCGCACATCGAGTCCCTGCGCCGACAGCTGCGGGCGGCCACCGAGACCCTCACCTTCGACAACGTCGAGGACCGGGTGCGGGAGATCCTCGAGGCCGCACAGAGCGAGGCGACCCGGGTCCGCAACGAGGCGACCGCCGATGCCGAGCGGGTCCGCAACGGCGCCTCGGATGCCGCCGCCCGCACCACCGCGGCGGCGCGGGCCGACGCCGAGCGGATCGTGGCCGAGGCGACCGCCAGGCTCGCGGAGTCCGACGAGACCTTCCGGCGCCGTATCGCCGAGGCCGACCAGTACCGCACCAGGGTCGAGGCGGACCTGATCGAGAGCGTGACGCAGACCCGCGGCGAGGAGGAGCGGCTCACCCGCGAGGCCGAGATCGAGCGGCACCGTCTGGACGAGCAGGCCCGCACCGAGCGCGAGCGGGCCGACGCGCAGTCGGCCACCGCGCGCAAGGAGGCCGAGGACGACTTCGAGATCGTGCTGCGCCAGCGCCGTACCGATCAGAGCGCCGAGCTGGCCGAGGAGCGGGCGAAGGCCGAGGAGCAGGCGCGCCGGCTGGTCGCGGACGCGCGCCTGGAGGTGCAGCGCCTGCACGAGCACCGGGACCTCGTGCACGCCGAGTTGCGTGCGCTGCACGGCAAGATCGGCGCCGAGCTGGAGATTCCGCTGGCGCAGCCCCCCGAGGCGCCGTAGGCCCTCAGCTGTAGTCGCGGAACCCCTTGCCGGTCTTGCGGCCCAGCCGCCCGGCCGTCACCAGGTGCTCGAGCAGCGGCGCGGGCGCGAAGCCGCGCTCACGGAACTCCAGGTACAGCTCGCGCTGGATCGCGAGCGACACGTCGTTGCCGACCACGTCCAGCAGTTCGAACGGCCCCATCGGGTAACCGCACCCGACCTTCATCGCCGCGTCGATGTCGTCGGCGGTCGCGTAGTGCGCCTCGAGCATCTTGACGGCGTCGTTCAGGTACGGGAACAGCAGGGCGTTGACGATGAACCCGGCGCGGTCCCCGCAGCGCACCGCGTGCTTGCCGATCCGCCGCGTCACGTCCAGCACGGTCGCCTCCGCCTCGGCGGCGGTGGAGACGGTGCTGACGACCTCGACCAGCTTCATGACCGCGGCCGGGTTGAAGAAGTGCATGCCGACGACGTCCGCCGGGCGTGACGTGGCGGCGGCGCACTCGATCACCGGCAGGCTCGAGGTCGTCGTGGCGAGCACGGTTCCCGGGGCGCAGATGTCGTCGAGGTTGGAGAAGAGCGTCTGCTTGACCGCCAGGTCCTCCACGACCGCCTCGACCACCAACTGGGCGCCCGCCAGGTCGTCGAGGCGCGTCGAGCCCGTGACGCGCCCGAGTGCGGCCTCCCGGTCCGCCTCGGCGAGCTTGCCGCGCTGGACGGCCTTGTCGAGCGAGCGGGTGATCGCGGCGACGACCTTGGCCACCTTGTCCTCGCTGCGCGCCACGAACGTGACCTCGAAGCCCGCCTTCGCGAAGACCTCGACGATGCCGGTCGCCATCGTGCCCGAGCCGACGACGCCGACCCGCGACACCGCGCGCGCACCGGCCGGGGCGCCGTCGGCGGCCGGGGTGTGT
The DNA here is from genome assembly GCA_004299665.1 of Jatrophihabitans sp. Taxonomy (GTDB): domain Bacteria; phylum Actinomycetota; class Actinomycetes; order Mycobacteriales; family Jatrophihabitantaceae; genus FW021-bin43. The sequence continues at coordinate 29,063 of SCQZ01000389.1, read as the reverse complement.
TCATCCGCGACGACGGTGGGCGAGCCGGGCGCGTCGTAGCGGTAGAACCCGCGCCCGCTCTTGCGCCCGAGCAACCCGGCGGTGACCATCTGCTTGAAGATCGGTTGCGGGGCGTGCAGGCGGTCCCGGCCCTGCTTGTACATCGAGTCCAGGATCTCGTAGGCGGTGTCCAGACCGATCAGGTCGAGCAGCGCGAGGGGGCCCATGGGCAGGCCGCAGCCGAGGCGCATCGCGGCGTCGATGTCCTCGCGACTGGCGTAGCGCGACTCGTACAGCGACACCGCGTGGTTCAGGTACCCGAACAGCAGCGCGTTGGCGATGAACCCGGCGCGGTCGCCGATCGTGACGTCCACCTTGCCGAGCTTCTGGGCGAACACCTCGAGGTCGTCGATGACCTCCTGCTCGGTCACGACACTGCGCACGACCTCGACGAGCTTCATCACCGGTGCGGGGTTGAAGAAGTGCATCCCGACCACCTTGCCGGGCCTGCCGGTGGCGACGGCGATCTCGGTCACCGACAGCGACGAGGTGTTGGTGGCCAGGATCGCCTCGGGCTTGCAGACCTTGTCCAGGTCGGTGAAGATCGCACGCTTGAGGTCGAGGTGCTCCGGGACGGCCTCGACGACGAGGTCCGCGTCGGAGAGCGCGGCCAGGTCGGTGGCGTAGCTGACGCGATCGTGCAGGTCACGCTGCTCGGACTCGCTGAGCTTGCCCCGCGCCACGGCGCGGGCGGTGGAGTGCTCGATGATGCCGCGGCCGTGTGCGACGGCCTCGTCGCTGATGTCGACGCCCACGACGCCCAGGCCGTTGCGGGCGAACACCTCGACGATGCCCGCACCCATGGTGCCGAGCCCCACCACGCCGACCTTCGCGAACTCGCGTGCCATCAACGTCCTCCTGCGGATCGGATCGGTCGCATCCCGTCGTGCGCCCCGAGTGCTTGCGCCCAGTCTGCCGGGCACGCGCCACCGGCCCTAACCGAGGGGCTGTGGCCTGCGCCTCACCCGCCGGCATCCTCGCGTGTCAGAACAGCCGGTCCTCGACGTCGTCGGCGCCGCGCAGCGCCGCGTAGTCGAGCACCACGCAGGTGATGCCGCGATCCTCGGCGAGGGTGCGGGCCTGCGGCTTGATCTCCTGGGCCGCGAACACGCCGCGGACGGGCGCCAGCAGCGGGTCCCGGTTGAGCAGGTCCAGGTAGCGGGTGAGCTGCTCGACGCCGTCGATCTCACCGCGCCGCTTGATCTCCACAGCCACCGCGACGCCCTCGGCATCGCGGCACATGATGTCCACGGGGCCGATCGCGGTCGGGAACTCCCGGCGGACCAGCCGGTAGCCCTCCCCGAGCGTGGAGATCTGCTCGGCCAGCAACTTCTGCAGGTGGGCCTCGACACCGTCCTTGACGAGGCCGGGATCGAGCCCGAGGTCGTGCGCGGAGTCGTGCTCGATGCGCTCCATCGTGATGATCAGTTGCTCGCCCGTCTTGTTCGTCACCGTCCAGTTGCCCTCGGACTCCACCAGCGAACACGGCGGGCTCATCCAGTTCAGCGGCTTGTAAGACCCGCCGTCCGAGTGCACCAGCACCGACCCGTCGGCCTTGACGAGCAGCAACCGGGTCGCGAGCGGCAGGTGCGCCGTCAGGCGCCCCACGTAGTCCACGCTGCACCGGGCGATGACGAGCCGCACGCCCGGAAGTATCTCAGCGCCCCCGGAAGTTGTCCGCGCCTCGCCACCGGATGCGGTGGCGAGGCGCGGACAACTTCGGGCGTCAGGCGCGGGCGGCCTCGATGGCGTCGACGATCTGGCCCAGCACGTCGCTGATCGCGAAGTCCTTCGGCGTGAACACCCGCGCGACCCCGGCGGCCCGCAGGCGTTCCGCGTCGGCGTCGGGGATGATGCCGCCCACCACCACCGGGACGTCGTCCAGGCCGGCTTCCCGCAGCCCGTCCAGGACGTCCGGAACGACCGACAGGTGCGAGCCGGACAGCACCGAGAGCCCGACGACGTCGACGTCCTCCTCGACGGCCGCGTTCACGATCTGGGCCGGCGTGAGCCGGATCCCGGAGTACACGACCTCGAAGCCGGCGTCCCGGGCCCGCACCGCGATCTGCTCGGCGCCGTTGGAGTGCCCGTCCAGGCCGGGCTTGCCGACCAGGAACTTCAGCGGCCGCCCCAGCCGCTCGCCCAGCGCGCGCACCCGCTGCTGGACCGCGGTGAGCGACCCCTCGTGCCCGCCGCCGGAGGCCGCGGCGACGCCGGTCGGCGGCCGGTACTCGCCGAACACCTCGCGCAGCACCCCCGACCACTCGCCGATCGTCACGCCGGCCGTGACGCACGCGAGCGTGGCGGGCATCAGGTTCTCGTCGGTCTTGGCGGCGTCCCGCAGCGCCGTGAGCGCCGCGTCGGCCGCGGCAGCGTCGCGCGCCGCGCGCCAGTCGGCGATGGCGGCCTTCGCCGCCTCCTCGACAGCCGGGTCGACGGTGAGGATGCCACCGTCGGTGCCGCCGACGAGCGGGTTGGGCTCGCTCTCGGTGTACCTGTTCACCCCGACGACGACGTCCTCGCCGGACTCGATGCGGCGCCGCCGCAGCGCCAGCGCGGACACCAACGCGGACTTGAGGTAACCGGACTCGACGGCCGCCACCGCGCCGCCCATCTGCAGGATCCGCTCGATCTCGGCGCGTGCCCCGGTCTTGATCTGTTCGACCTTGGCGGCGACGACGGGCGACCCGGCGAACAGGTCGTCGTACTCGAGCAGGTCCGACTCGAAGGCCAGCACCTGCTGCATCCGCAGCGACCACTGCTGGTCCCAGGGCCGGGGCAGCCCGAGCGCCTCGTTCCACGCCGGGAGTTGCACCGCACGGGCCCGGGCGTCCCTCGACATCGTCACGGCCAGCATCTCCAGCAGGATGCGGTAGACGTTGTTCTCCGGCTGCGCCTCGGTCAGCCCCAGCGAGTTGACCTGCACGCCGTACCGGAAGCGCCGCTGCCGCGCATCGGCGACGCCGTACCGCTCCCGCGTGAGTTCGTCCCACAGTTCGCCGAAGGCGCGCAGCTTGCACATCTCCTCGACGAAGCGCACCCCGGCGTTGACGAAGAACGAGATCCGCGCCACCACCTCGCCGAACTGCTCCGGCGGCACCTGACCGGAGTCCCGCACCGAGTCCAGCACGGCGATCGCGGTGCACAGCGTGAACGCGACCTCCTGCACCGGTGTCGCGCCCGCCTCCTGCAGGTGGTAGCTGCACACGTTGATCGGATTCCACTTCGGCACGTTCGCGACGGTGTAGGCGATCATGTCGGTGATCAGCCGCAACGACGGGGCCGGAGGGAAGACGTAGGTCCCCCGCGACAGGTACTCCTTGATGATGTCGTTCTGCGTGGTGCCGGCCAGCGAGGCCAGGTCGGCGCCCTGCTCCCGCGCGACGGCGAGGTACAGCGCGAGCAGGTACATCGCCGGCGCGTTGATCGTCATCGAGGTGTTCATCTGCTCGAGCGGGATGCCGTCGAACAGCGCCCGCAGGTCCCCGATGTGCGAGACCGGGACCCCCACCTTGCCGACCTCGCCGCGCGCGAGTTCGGCGTCGGGGTCGTAGCCGGTCTGGGTCGGCAGGTCGAACGCGACCGACAACCCCGTCTGCCCCTTGGCCAGGTTGCGGCGGTACAGCGCGTTGGACTGTGCGGGCGAGGAGTGCCCCGCGTAGGTCCGCATCAGCCAGGGCCGGTCGCGCTGGTCGTCGGTGGGGAACGGCATGGGTTCACCTCGCGAGGTCGGCGACGCACGGTGTGAGGAGAGTCTATTTCGACACCCGGTCCGGTACCTACCCGTAAGTAACCGACTGTGGCCCACTTCGCATAGGGTCGCAGGAGTGGAATCCGGAACCCCGTACGCCCCCGAACCGGGCTACACGGCCGCGCAGGTCCGCCAGGCCTGGGCCGTGCACGTGTTCACCGCGCTGGGCATCGTGGCCTCGATGCTGGCCTTGCGCGACGTACTCGCCGGGCACCCGGACTTCGCCATCGTCTGGCTGCTGTTCACGCTACTCATCGACGGCGTCGACGGTCCGATCGCCCGCGCGCTGGAGGTCGAGCGGCGGGTGCCGCGCATCGACGGCTTCCTGCTCGACCTGATCATCGACTACGTCGCGTGCGTGATCGTTCCCGCCGCGTTCATGTGGGAGTTCCGGCTGGTCCCGCAGAACAACTTCGGCGTGTTCGTGCTGTGCGTGATGGTCTTCACCTCCGCGCTGTGGTTCGCGCGCAAGGACATGATGACGGCGGACAACTGGTTCCGGGGGTTCCCCGCCGCGTGGAACATCGTGGTCCCGGTGATGTTCCTCATGGAGGCGCGCACCTGGGTGGGGGCGGTCATCACGCTCGTGCTGTCCGTGCTGTGCCTGACCAACATGCCGTACCCGCACATCGCCCGGGCACGCTGGGGCCGGCGGTACACGGTCCTCGGCGCGACGTGCTTGATCGGCGGGGTGGCGATCGGCACGATCCTGTACCCGCACCACCACTACTTCGTCCGGGTGATGCTCTACGTCGGCAGCGCCTACTTCGTCGCGCTCGCCGGAGCGCGCTGGTGGCACGACATCCGCATCCGCCGCACCGCCGAGCCGGTCGCGACGGCCTAACCGTCGAAGGTGCCCGACTCCACCCGCACCGCGTCCGCGCCCAGGGCCCGCAACTGCTCCTCGAGCCGCACGTAGCCGCGGTCGATGTGCGGCACCCCCGCGATCTCGGTGGTCCCCTCCGCCACCAGGGCGGCGATGACCAGCCCCACGCCCGCCCGGATGTCGGTGGCCCGCACCGGCGCACCCGAGAGGCGCGGCCGGCCGCGCACGACGGCGTGATGGCCGTCGGTGCGCACGTCCGCGCCCATCCGGGCGATCTCGTCGCAGAACATGAACCGGGCCTCGAACAGGTTCTCGGTGATCATCGCGGTGCCGTCGGAGACCGACAGCAGGGCGATCGCCTGCGGCTGCAGATCGGTCGGGAAACCCGGGTACGGCAGCGTGACCACGTCGAAGGACCGTGCCTGCTCGCCCATCGCGACCCGCACGAACCCGGGACCGGCCTCCACGCTCGCGCCCGCCCCCGCCAGTTTGTCCAGGGCGATCTGCAGGTGCGAGGCATCGCCCCCGCGGATCAGCACGTCCCCGCGGGTGGCCACGGCCGCGATGGCCCAGGTGCCGGTGACGATGCGATCGGCCACCGCGCGGTGGTTGACGGGGTGCAGCGCGTCGACGCCGACGACCTCCAGCGTCGAGGTGCCGATGCCCTCGATGCGGGCCCCCATCGCGACCAGCATCCGGCACAGGTCGATGATCTCCGGTTCGCGTGCCGCGTTGTCGATCACCGTCGTGCCCTGCGCCAGGACCGCGGCGGTGAGGATGTTCTCGGTGGCGCCGACACTCGGGAAGTCGAGCCAGATCGGGGCGCCCCGCAGCCGCGGGGCCTCGGCCACGATGTACCCGTGCTCGATGTCGATGCGGGTCCCCATCTTCTCCAGGCCGGCGAAGTGCATGTCCAGCGGCCGCGAGCCGATCGCGTCGCCGCCGGGCATGGCCACCCGGGCGCGCCCGGTCCGGGCGAGCAGCGGCCCCAACACGCAGATCGATCCCCGGATCTTGCGCACCAGCTCGTACGGCGCCTCGTGCCGCGGCAGGTCCGGGACTTTGACGGCGATCTCGTCGGGCCGCTCGCACGCCCCGACCTCGCACCCGAGGCGCAGCAGCAGCTCGTTCATGATCGTGACGTCGGAGATCTCGGGCAGGTTGCCGAGCACGGTGGTCCCGGGCGCGAGCAGTGCGGCGGCCATGAGCTTCAGGACGCTGTTCTTGGCACCGACGACCTCGACCTCGCCGGCGAGGCGGGCACCACCCGCCACCCGCAGCACCTGCACCCGTTCAGGCTATCGTCCGGGTGCGGAGCAACCTGGAGGAACAGTGGCGGTACACCTGACGCGGATCTACACCAAGACCGGTGACAACGGCACGACGGCGCTCGGGGACATGTCCCGCGTGCGCAAGACCGATCCTCGGGTCGGGGCCTACGCGGACTGCGACGAGACGAACGCGGCGATCGGCGCCGCCCTGGCCCTGGGCAACCTCCCGGAGCGGGTCAGCACGGTCCTGACGACCATCCAGAACGACCTGTTCGACGTGGGGGCGGACCTGTGCACCCCCGTGGTACCGGAGCCCAAGTGGCCCCCGTTGCGCGTCCTGCCGGAGTACACCGCCCGGCTCGAGCGCTGGTGTGACGAGTTCAACGCCGCGCTGGCGAAGCTGGACAGCTTCATCCTGCCTGGCGGCACCGCGGGCGCCGCGCTGCTGCACCAGGCTCGCACGCTCGCCCGCCGGGCCGAACGCAGCGCCTGGGCGCTCTTCGACGCGGACCCCGAGCACACCAACCGCGAGGCGCTGCTCTACCTCAACCGGCTCTCGGACCTGCTGTTCATCCTGGCGCGTACGGCCAACCCCGGCGGCGACGTGAAATGGGTCCCGGGCGGGGCCCGGTGAGCACCGCGGCCGGCAGGCCCGTACTCGTCGTCATGGGCGTGTCCGGCTGCGGCAAGTCCACCGTGGCCGCGCTGCTCGCCGGGCGGCTCGGCTGGCCGTTCGCCGAGGGGGACGACTTCCACCCGGCCGCGAACGTGGCGAAGATGCACAGCGGCCACCCGCTGGACGACGACGACCGGTGGCCGTGGCTGGAGAAGATCGCCGTCTGGGTGGACGAGCGGCTCGACACGGGCTCCGGGGGTGTCATCACCTGCTCGGCGCTCAAGCGCCGGTACCGGGACGTGATCCGGCGCGACGACACGGCTCGCTCCGCAGGCGTCGCTCACGGGGTCGTCTTCGTCTACCTGCACGGCACCCGCGAGCAGATCGCGAACCGGCTCGCCGCACGGCAGGGGCACTTCATGCCGGCCGCGCTGCTGGACTCCCAGTTCGCGGCGCTGGAGGAGCCCCAGCCGGACGAGAACGCGATCCGCGTCGAGATCGGCGACAACCCGGCCGCCCTGGCCGACGAGATCGTCAGCCGGCTGGATCTGTCGGCCTGACCAACGTGCGCAACGGCTCGTCGCCGGGGTCCTCGCGCATCGCCCGCCCTGCCCGCGGCACCGGGTTCGGCCGCCGCGGCTCACGCACCCCGCCGCCACCGCCGCGCTCCAGCCACAGGCGCACCGTCGACCCGGCGGGGACGCGCGCGCCGGATTCGGGGCTCTGGTCGACCACGACGGCATCGGCGGGCCCGTCCGGGTCGGCGCCGCTCGCCACGAGTTCGTACCCGCGCAGCACCGAGCGGGCCTGCTCCCAGCGCATGCCGACGACGTTCGGGACGCTGACGGTGCCGCGGCGGCGCGCCATCCCCGCCGCGCGGCCGATCATCTCCTCGACCTGGCCGTGCACCGCCCGCCCGATCACGTCCTGGACCTGGCCGCGCATCCCGCGGGCCGGCGGCGGCGCGTCCTCGCCGTCCAGGTCCCGCCACTTCTCCCAGGCCGACTGGCGGGTGATGCCGAGCATGGTCGCGATCTCGGCCCAGGACCTCCCGGCCGCACGCGCCGCCCGGACCGCTGCGAGTTCCGCGAGGTCCAGCGCGTGGCGCAGCACCGCGACGTCGCCGAGCGCATCCAGCGACGCCGTGCCATCGGTAGTGCCGGTACCGCCGGTACCGCCGGCGCCCTCCGCGCCGGCCAGCCAGCGCTCCAGCCGCTCGCGCGCGGCCCGCGCGGCGCTCCAGCGATCCTCCTGCATGGCGTCAGGATAACCTGACGGCACGCCTCAGGTGGTGCGGGGAGCGAAGAACTCGATCGCGATGCCGTCCGGGTCGCGACAGGTCGCGACGTTCGCGGGCTCGGCGCTGACGGCGCTGTGCGCGACGCCCAGTTCGTCCAGGCCGGTGAGCCAGTCCTGCACCTCGGCCCGGTCGACGCAGGCGATGGACAGGTGATCGAGGCCGACGCGTGCCTCGTCGAAGCGGTCCGACGCCGCGGTGCGCTCGTGTGCCTGCAGCCCGATCACCAGCCCGGAGGGTCCCAGCATCAGGGTGCGTCGCCAGCCCGGCCCACTCATGTCCGGGCCGCGCGCCAGGCCCAGGGCACGCCCGTACCACGCGACGCTCGCCTCGAGGTCGGTCACGGTCAGGGTCACATGGCTCAGCGCGCGTGCGGTGGGCATACCCGATATCTACACCCGGCGCCGCCGGGCCGTCACGCCGCGGGCGAGGAGGCCTCGATCCAGGACAGGAAGCCGGTGAAGGCATCCTCGCCCAGCGCGATCGACACCGGTGTGCCCGCGACCAGGCAGTCGACGACGACGGCCGTCGCCGGCAGCGAGCCGATCTCGGCCGGGTGCGGCCGGCGGTGCGAGCGGATGCGCACCTGGGAGCGGTCGAACCGCCGTGTGGGCCGGGTCGCCAGGCCGAGCGAGCGGTACCACCGCAACTGGCCGTCGGCGTACCGCGCCACCCCGTACAGCCACCGGTTGCCCTTGGTGCGGACCGCGAGCGGGATGGCACCGGCCACCCGCAGCATGTACCGCTGCCGCGCCAGGATCGCCGCGCTGATGACCAGCGCGATCCCGGCCGCGCACACCGCCACGACGTCGACAGTGTGCATGGCCCGCGTCCGCTCAGTGCGTCAGACGGATTCGCCGGCGGCCCGCAACCGGGCCATCGCCCACGCCCTCGCGGCCGCGGCGTGCTCGCCGGAGTCCGATTCGGCGGCATGCAGGTCGGCACGGGCCTGTTCGACGTCGACGTCCGCGGCGAACTCGGCCTGCTCGGCGAGCACGGACACGCCGTCCTTGCGCACCGACAGGAACGCCCCGTCGACGGCGATCTTCAGGTCCGGGGCGTCCTCGCGCTCGATGCGCACCGGCCAGCCCGGCGTGAGCGCGCCCAGCAGGTTGATGTGACCGGGCAGGATGCCCAGTTCCCCCTCGGGCGTGCGGCCGAACAGGGCCTTGGCCTGGCCGGACCAGACCTGCCGCTCCACCGAGACGAGCTCCACGTTCATCGGCATTGCTACCCCTTGGCTCCGCGAGCGTCGCTCATCGGGCTACTGTTCCTTCAGCTCGCGGGCCTTGCGCTCGAGGTCCTCGAGCCCGCCGCACATGAAGAACGCCTGCTCCGGGTACTCGTCGAAGTCCCCCGCGCACAGCCGCTTGAAGGCGTCGATCGTCTCCTCCACGGGCACGAACGAGCCCGGGATGCCGGTGAACTGCTCGGCCACGAAGGTGTTCTGCGACAAGAACCGCTCGATGCGCCGCGCCCGGCCGACGATGATCTTGTCTTCCTCGGACAACTCGTCGATGCCCAGGATCGCGATGATGTCCTGCAGTTCCTTGTAGCGCTGCAGGATCTGCTTGGTGCGTTGCGCGACGTCGTAGTGCTCCTGGCCGATGTACTGCGCGTCGAGGATCCGGCTGGTCGAGTCCAGCGGGTCCACCGCGGGGTAGATGCCCTTCTCGGAGATGGGCCGGCTGAGCACCGTGGTGGCGTCCAGGTGGGCGAAGGTGGTGTGCGGGGCCGGGTCGGTGATGTCGTCGGCCGGCACGTAGATCGCCTGCATCGAGGTGATCGAGTGACCGCGGGTCGAGGTGATCCGCTCCTGGAGCTGCCCCATCTCATCGGCCAGCGTGGGCTGGTAACCCACGGCCGACGGCATGCGGCCCAGCAGCGTCGAGACCTCCGAGCCGGCCTGGGTGAACCGGAAGATGTTGTCGATGAACAGCAGCACATCCTGCTGCTGCACGTCGCGGAAGTACTCCGCCATGGTCAGCGCCGAGAGCGCGACGCGCAGCCGGGTGCCCGGCGGCTCGTCCATCTGGCCGAAGACCAGGGCGGTCTTGTTGATGACGCCGGACTCGGTCATCTCGGTGATGAGGTCGTTGCCCTCGCGGGTGCGCTCCCCGACGCCGGCGAACACCGACACGCCGCCGAACTGCTCGGCCACGCGGTAGATCATCTCCTGGATGAGCACCGTCTTGCCGACGCCCGCGCCGCCGAACAGCCCGATCTTCCCGCCGGTCACGTACGGGGTGAGCAGATCGATGACCTTGATCCCCGTGGCGAACATCTGCGTCTTGCTCTCGAGCTGGTCGAACGGCGGCGGCTCGCGGTGGATCGGCCAGCGCTCCTTCACATCGAGTTGCGAGGCCGGCACGTCCAACGGCTCACCCAGGGCGTTGAAGACGTGACCCTTGGTCACGTCGCCGACCGGGACGCTGATCGGGGCACCGGTGTCGGTGACCTCCGCGCCCCGGACGAGGCCGTCCGTCGGCTGCAGGGCGATCGCCCGCACCAGGTCGTCGCCGATGTGCTGGGCGACCTCCAGGGTGAGCGTCTTGGACAGGTCGCCGAGTTCGATGCGGGTGGTGAGCGCGTTGAACAGGTCCGGGATGCCGTCGCGGCCGAACTCGACGTCCACGACCGGGCCGATGACCCGGACGACGCGACCCGTTGCCTGGCCCGACTTGTCCGCGAGCGCCGCGTCCTCGAACAGTGCTGTCATGAGTGTCCCTACTCTTCGTTCGCTGCTGCCGCGAGGGCGTCGGCGCCACCGACGATCTCGCTGATTTCCTGGGTGATCTCGGCCTGGCGGGCCTGGTTGGCCAGCCGCGTGTACGTGCGGATGAGGTCGGTGGCGTTATCGCTCGCGGACTTCATCGCGCGCCGTCGGGCCGCCGACTCCGATGCCGCCGACTCCAGCAGCCCGGAGAAGATCCGCGCGCTGATGTAGCGCGGCAGGATCGACCCGAGCAGCAGTTCGGCCTCGGGCTCGAACTCGTATGCGCCGCCGGGACCGTCCTCGGCGTCGCCGTCGGCGCCGGCCGCAGTGTCGGGCCGCTCGAAGTGCGCCGTCTCGGCGCCCGCGACCGCGTCGCCCTTGACCGGCGAGACGAGCACCACCGCCGGGGTCTGGGACACCGAGTTCACGAATCGGGTGTAGACGAGGTACAGCTCGTCGATGCCGGGGGTGTCGTCCGCCGTCAGGCCGTCGGAGGTCGCCGACAGCGCGGCGACGACGGTCTGCGTCGCACCGCGGGCGTTGCCGAACGCGGGCTGCTCGGAGAAGCCCGTCCACTCCCCGGCCAGCGACACGCCGCGGAACCGGTAGTAGGCCACGCCCTTGCGGCCGATGACGTACCGGACCACCTCGCGCCCGGCCCCCTGGAGCTGGTTGGCGAGTTCGTTCGCGCGCTTGATCGCGTTGGCGTTGTAGCCGCCCGCGAGCCCGCGGTCGCTGGTGATCAGCAAGATCCCGCTGCGCCGCGGCTGGGTGCGCCCGGTCAGCATCGGGTGCTTGAGGGTGTTGTCCCTCGCCAGCTCGGCCAGCGCGCGCGTCAGTGCCGTCGCGTACGGCTTGGCCTCCCGCATCCGGGCCTGCGCCTTGACGATGCGCGACGCGGCGATGAGCTCCATCGCCTTGGTGATCTTCTTGGTCGACTGCACCGATCGGATGCGGCGCCGGTAGACCCGAAGCTGAGCGCCCATTACACGCGCTCTTCGCCCGAGCGGCTCATCGCTGCACTCGCTGCGCTCCTCGGGCCTTCGGCCCTGCGATGCTCACTCATGACATTCGCTCTTCGCCCGAGCGGCTCATCGCTGCACTCGCTGCGCTCCTCGGGCCTTCGGCCCTGCGATGCTCACTCATGGCACTACTTCTTCTCGGCGCCCGGCTGGAACTGGTGCTTGAACTCGGTCACGTGCTTGTCCAGCGCGGCGGCGGTCTCGTCGTCGAAGCTCTTGAGCATCCCCAGCGAGTTCACCAGGTCGGGGTCGTTGTGGTTGATCCACGCGAGCATCTCGGTCTCGAAGCGGCGGATGTCGCCGACCTCGACGTCGTCGAGCTTGCCGGAGGTGCCGGCCCAGACCGAGATGATCTCATCGCCGACCTTGAAGGGCGAGGAGGCGGGCTGCTTGAGCAGCTCCACCAGGCGCGCGCCCCGCGCGAGCTGCTGCTGGCTGGCCTTGTCCAGGTCCGAGCCGAAGGCCGCGAAGGCCTCCAGTTCGCGGTACTGGGCCAGGTCCACGCGCAGCCGGCCGGCAACCGCACGCATCGCCTTCGGCTGCGCCGCACCGCCGACCCGCGACACCGAGATACCGACGTTGATCGCCGGCCGGACACCGGCGTTGAACAGGTCGGTCTCCAGGAAGCACTGGCCGTCGGTGATGGAGATGACGTTGGTCGGGATGTACGCCGACACGTCGTTGCCCTTGGTCTCGATGACCGGCAGCCCCGTCATCGATCCGCCGCCCATGTCGTCGGACAGCTTCGCGCAGCGTTCGAGCAGCCGGCTGTGCAGGTAGAACACGTCGCCGGGGTACGCCTCGCGGCCCGGCGGGCGGCGCAGCAGCAGCGACACGGCCCGGTACGCCTCGGCCTGCTTGGACAGGTCGTCGAAGACGATCAGCACGTGCTTGCCCTGGTACATCCAGTGCTGGCCGATGGCCGAGCCGGTGTAGGGCGCGAGGTACTTGAAGCCGGCCGAGTCGGACGCCGGGGCGGCGACGATGGTCGTGTACTCCATCGCACCGGCCTCGTCCAGGGTGTTGCGCGCCGCCGCGATCGTGGAGCCCTTCTGCCCGATCGCCACGTAGATGCAGCGCACCTGCTGCTGCGGGTCGCCGGACCGCCAGTTCTCGCGCTGGTTGATGATCGCGTCCAGGCAGACGGTGGTCTTGCCGGTCTGCCGGTCCCCGATGATCAGCTGGCGCTGGCCGCGGCCGATGGCGGTCATAGAGTCGATCGCCTTGATGCCGGTCAGCAGCGGCTCGCGCACCTCCTGGCGCTGCACCACCGTGGGTGCCTGCAATTCGAGGGCGCGGCGGCCCTCGGCGGCGATCTCGCCCTGGCCGTCGATCGGCTGCCCCAGCGGGTTGACGACCCGGCCGAGGTAGGCGTCGCCCACCGGCACCGAGAGGATCTCGCCGGTGCGCTTCACCGGCTGACCCTCCTCGATCGAGGAGGCGTCACCGAGGATGACCACGCCGATGTCGCGGACGTCCAGGTTCAGCGCGATGCCGAGCGTGCCGCCGTCGAACTCCAGCAACTCGTTGGTCATCGCGCTGGGCAGCCCCTCGACGCGCGCGATGCCGTCGCCGGTCTCGGCGACGATGCCGACCTCCTCGCGCGAGGCCTCGGGCGAGTACGAGGAGACGTAGTTCGCGATCGCGCTCCGGATCTCGTCAGCGGAGATCGTCAGCTCAGCCATCAGTGCTTTCCTTGTCTGGTCAACCGGGTGGAGATGTCTGCCATGGACGCCTGGGCGGCGAGCCCCGCCCGGGCCTTGAGCAACCGTGCGGCGATGCTGCCGTCGATGACCTCGTCGCCGATGCGGATGATCAACCCGCCACGGACGGCAGGGGCCACGGCGGTGCGCACCGAGATCGCGCGCCCGTACATGTGGCTGAGCGTGCCCGCCAGCCGGTCGCACTGTTCCTGGGTCAGCGGCACCGCCGAGATCACCCGGGCCAGCGAGCGTTCCTGGCGAGCCGCCGCCTCCTCCAGGAGGTCGTCGATCGCGAGCGTCAGCGACCGCTTGCGCTGGCTGTGCAGCGAATGGGTGAGCAGTGCCTCCGTGACGGGGTGGGCGCGGCCCTGCAGCACGCCCCGCAGCAGGCCGACCCGCCGGTCGGGGTCGACGCTGGGTTCGTCGAGCAGGGTCGTCAGTTCCGAGTTCGCGTCGAGCACCCGCTCGAAGCGGAACAGCTCGTCCACGATCTCGTCGAGCGTGCCGACCATCTCGGCTCCGGCGAACATCGCGTCGTCGCCCGCGGTCTCGAAGGCGTCGGTCATGTCCCAGGGCGAGGACCAGCGGGCGCGCACGATCGCCTGGCCGATCTGGAGCGCGGCGTCCCCGATCCGCGCGCCGAGCAGGTCGGTCAGCAGCGTCGCGCGGCCGTCGGGGTCGGTCGCCGGGTCACCGAGGATGCGCCGCAGCCTTGGCTGACGGACGAGCACCTCGGCGACACCGTAGAGATCGTCGGCCACGACCAGCAGCGCCTCGCGAGAGGGTTGCCGGTCGATCGCCGAGTGCTTGGCCGGGCGGATCGCGATGCTCGCCGCCCGGCTCGCGGACCGCATCATGCCTGGGAACCCGCCACGGTGTCGACCCGCGAACCGTCGCGGGAGTCGTCCGGGGAGTCATCGTGCTGCTCGAGTTCGGTCAGGAACGCATCGACGGTGGCCCGCACCTGCACGTCGTCGGCCAGCCGCTGGTCGACGATCTTCTCCGACAGCTCGACCGCCAGCGCGCCGATCTCGCCGCGCAGTTCGCGCACGATGGCCGCCCGCTGCGAGCTCAACTGCTCCTCGCCGCGGGCGACGATGCGCGCCGCCTCCTCCGTCGCGGTCTGGCGCAGCTCCTCGATCGAACGCTGCGCCTCGGCCCGCGCCCGCTCCCGGATCGTCGCGGCCTCGGTCCGGGCCTCGGCGAGCGCCTTCTGGAACGCCTCCTGCGCCTCGGCGAGCTTCGCCCGCGCGTCGTCGGCGTCCTGCGCCTGCTGGCGGATCATCTCCTGCCGTTCGCGCATCGGCTTCTGGACGTAGGGGACGACGTACTTCCAGATGATGCCCAGGATCAGCAGGAAGACGATCACCTCGGCGATGAAGGTGCCGTTGGGCATCAGGAAGTTGTCGGCCGCGAGGACGGAGTTGGCCATGGTGCGGGGCGTCCTTACTTGCTGGAGAGGACGAACACGAACAGCACGGCGAAGACGAGGTTGATGAAGTACATCGCCTCGACCAGGCCGACGGTGAGGAAGAACAGCGTGGTGAGGCGGCCCTGGGCCTCGGGCTGGCGGGCGACGCCGGAGACCAGAGCGCTACCGGCCAGGCCGTCACCGATGGCCGCGCCGACGGCACCGCCACCCAGGGCGAGACCGCCGCCGACGAAGCCGCCGGCCAACTCGATGGCCTGCTGAGTCGTGTTAGCCATTTCTCTCCTCGATCTTTCGTTCGATGTCTGCGACCGCTCGGTGCGGACAGGGTAGGGGACGGACGACGGACCTCAGTGCGCGCTCTCCGCGCCCTCTTCCACCGGCTTCACGGCGGCGAAGTAGAGCACGGTCAGCAGCGCGAAGATGAAGGCCTGGATCAGGCCGATGAACATGTCGAACAGCTTCCAGATCAGCTCCGGCGCCCACAGCAGGAAGGCCGGGAACAGCGCGATCAGCGACACCATGATCACGCCGGAGAAGATGTTGCCGAACAACCGCAGGGCGAGCGTGATCGGCTTGGCCAGCTCCTCGACGAGGTTGATCGGGAACATGAAGAAGTACGGCTTGAACAGGTGGTGGTAGAAGCCGCGGAAGCCTCGCTTGCGGATGCCGGCGATGTGCATCCAGACGATGACGATCAGCGCCATCGCGTAGGTGAGGTTGACGTCGGAGGCCGGCGGCGGCATGTACTCCGGGTGGTGGCCCGTCGGGATGATCGCCAGCCAGTTCGCGACCAGGATGAACAGGAACAGCGTGATCGCCAGCGGGACGACGAACGGGGCCGTCTTGATGCCCAGGGACTCCTCGACCTGCTTCTCGACCTCGTCGACGACGGTCTCGTAGATCAGTTGCAGCTTGCCCGGCTGGCGCATGCTGGCGCTGCGGCGCACCAGCAGGCCCAGGCCGATGATGATCGCGCCGGCGACCAGCGTGCCGAGGACCGTGTCGACGTTGAAGGTCATCCCGAACAGGTGCCACTCGATGTGGTGGCCCACCTCGACGTTGATCGCCATGGGCACCGCCGCCGGCGCGCTCACGCGGCGCTCCGCAGACTCGCGAACACCGGCGCCGCCGCCCCGATCAGCATGATCGCGTGGAACAGTGCCAGCCCGAAGAACACCGCCAGTCCGTCGGGCCGGACGAGGATGGCCAGGCCGACGGCGATGAGCGTCACCGCGGCGAGGCGGCGCATCACGCCGTTGCGGAACTGCTTCTTGCCGATCGACTCGTCCGCGCCGTAGCGCAGCACCGAGCGCTGCAGCAGCCAGTTGTTCAGCGCGCCCAGCGCGAGGCCGACCACGCCGAACAGCCCCATGAACGGATGACCGACCGCGATCGTCACGACGACCGCCACGACCGCGACGGCTGCGCTGATCACGATCGACCGGCGCAGGTTCGCAGCGGCGGAGACCGGGGTGTATCCGACCGATCCCACGCTGTTTCCTCTCGTCAGCTCAAGTACTTGCGAAATTGCACAACCGTGTATGTTCCCGCCCCGGCGAGGCCGGCGGCGAGCCCTGTCATGACGAAGATCGGCATTGTCCCGAGCTGGTCGTCCAGCAACCATCCGAGGCCGAGCCCGACCGACACCATCACCGCACAGGCGATGCCGATGCCGAGCAGACTGGCCCACGACGGTGAGCCGCCCGACTGCCGGTCAGCCACCGGTGCGCATCACACGCGGCAGCTGGCCCGAACGCCGATCTCCATCATAGGCAGCTCCTCACCGTGCTTCAGCGCGGCGGGCGAGGACCGCCCGACAGCGACTGAAACTTATCACAGTTGCACAGGTTGCCCGACCGCGGGCGGGGCCCCTGACAGCTGCCGAACGCCTGTCTGGAAGGCGATTCGCTACCGTTCGACCGCCCGGACGGGGACCGCCCCCACCGGCCGCGACCGCCCCCGCCGCAGCCGGGGGACCAGCAGCACCACGACCCCGAACACGGCGCCGACGGCGATGCCGCCGAGCAGCACCCAGGGACCGCGCACGATCGCCACCCCGACCCCGCCGAAGGCCAGCAGCGCGGCCCAGAAGTACAGCAGCAGGACCGCGCGCCGGTGGCTGTGGCCGAGTTCGAGCAGGCGGTGGTGCAGGTGCCGCTTGTCCGGCGCCCAGGGCGCCTGGCCGTGGCCGACCCGGCGCGCGACGGCGAGCAGCAGGTCCACGAATGGGATGATCAGTACCGCGATCGGGATCAGCAGCGGCATCGCCAGCGGGATGGAGCCGACGGTGTTGCTGAACACCTGGGGGTCCGCCGTCGTGGTGGCCGTGATCGCGGACGCGGAGAGCATCAGCCCGACCAGCATCGACCCGGAGTCCCCCATGAAGATGCGGGCCGGGAAGAAGTTGTGCGGCCAGAACCCGACGCACGCCCCCAGCAGCGCCGCGGTGAGCAGCGTCGGTGCCGCCGCCACCTCGATGAAGTCGGCCTGCGCCAGGTGGTAGGAGTACAGGAAGAACGCGCCGGCGCCGATCGCCGTCACGCCCACCGCCAGCCCGTCCAGGCCGTCGATGAAGTTGATGGCGTTGATGGTGATGACGGTCAGCGCGATCGTCACCGGGATGGCCAGGTCCCGCCCGAGGCTCACCGTCCCGCTGTCCGCCCACGGCACGTAGATGAACGCCAACTGCACGCCGCCGCGCGTGACCATGATCGCGGTGGCGAACACCTGCCCGGCCAGCTTGGTGAGCGAGTCCAGTTCGAACCGGTCGTCCAGCACGCCGAGGCCGCAGATCAGGGCCCCGGACAGCAGCACCCACCCGATCTCCGGCCCGCTGTCGAACGCCTTGTGCAGGGTCGGCAGCCGCGAGGCCATGAACAGCGCGGCGGCCAGCCCCGTGAGGATGGCCACACCGCCCATGCGCGGGATGGCGACGGCGTGCACGTCCCGGTCGCGCGGTTTGGCCACGGCGCCGAACAGCATCGCGAGGCGGCGCATCAACGGCGTGAGCAGGAAGCTCACCGCCGCCGCGATGGCGGCGATCAGGACGTACTCGAGCGACGGGTGCAGGGGGGTCATCGCCGCGTCAGCCCGCGATGTCGGGGACGACCGCTCGCAGGTCCTCGACCGGCACCGCGCCGACGCGCAACACCCTCGGCACCGCCCCGGTGACGTCGACGATCGTCGAGGGGACGCCGGTCGGCGCCGCCCCGGACTCGAGGTACACCGCGACGCGGTCCCCCAGCTGGTCGCGCGCCTGGTCCGCGGTCTGGGCCGGCGGGTGGCCGGACCGGTTCGCGCTCGAGACCGCCATCGGGCCGGTCGTCTCCAGCAGTTCGATCGCGACCGGGTGCAGCGGCATGCGCACGGCGACGGTCCCGGCCGCCTCCCCCAGGTCCCAGTCCAGGCTCGGTGCCTGCGCCACGACGAGCGTCAGGCCGCCGGGCCAGAACGCCTCGACCAACTCGCGGGTGCGGCTGCCGACCGAGCTGACCAGGCCGTCGAGGGTCGTCCACGAGCCGACCAGCACCGGGACCGGCATGTCGCGGCCCCGGCCCTTGGCAGCCAGCAGGTCCGCGACGGCCGCCTTGTCGAACGCGTCGGCGCCGATCCCGTACACCGTGTCCGTCGGCAGCACGACGAGCTGGCCGGCCGCGACGGCGTGCGCGGCGGCGGCGATGGCGGACTCGCGGACCGCGGCGTCCCGGCAGTCGTAGTACGACGACACGGCGCCATCCTGCCTCACGCGCGCCGCGCGGTGGTGAAGCGCGGCCGCCCCGTGAGGTCGGCGTGCTCGCGCGGCGCGCTCCAGCGGCCGTCCCGGGCCAGCAGCCGGGCAAGCGCGTCGCGGTGCGAGACGTCGTGCTCCAGCGCCAGGGCGCCGCCCGCGCGCAGCAGGTCCCCGGCGCGCGCGAGGACGTGCGGTATCACCGCCAGCCCGTCCGGGCCGGCGAAGACCGCCTCCGGCGGATCGGCGAGCACCTCCGCCGGTACCGGCGTGCCGTCCGGGACGTACGGCGGGTTGGCCACGACGACGTCCACTCCCCCGGCGAGTTCGGCGAGCAGCGCAGTATCGCCTACGTCACCCGGGACCACCGTCACCGCGGCGCCGGCGGTGTTGCGGCGCAGCCATCCGAGGGCGGACGCGCTGCGCTCGACGGCGAACACCCGTGCCGCGGGCAGTTCGCCGGCCATCGCGAGCGCGAGCGCGCCGCTGCCCGCGCACAGGTCGACGACCACCGCCGGCGCCGGCAGCAGCGCCAGCACGACGTCGACGAGTAGTTCGGTCTCCGGCCGCGGGACGAAGACGCCCGGCCCGACCGCGAGTTCGACGTGCCGGAACGGCGCGGTGCCGACGATGTGCTGCAGCGGCTCGCGCCGTTCGCGGCGACGCACCGCCTCGCGGAACCGGTCGGCGTCGGCCGCGCCCACCGGGCCGGAGGCGAGCAGGCGGGTCCGCGTCGTTCCCAGGACCGAGCAGAGCAGCAGTTCGGCGTCGACCCGGGGCGACGGTACCCCCGCCGCGGCGAGCCGCGCGGTCGCTCCCCGCAGCAGTTCGCCGGGCCGGGTCACGACGAGCCGGCCAGCAACGCCTCGGTCTCCGCGCGGGCCAGGGCGTCGATGACGTCGTCCAACGCGCCGTCGAGCACCTGGTCGAGGTTGTACGCCTTGAACCCGACGCGATGGTCGCTGATGCGGTTCTCCGGGAAGTTGTAGGTGCGCACCCGCTCGGACCGGTCGACCGTGCGGACCTGCGAACGCCGGGCGTCGGCCGCCGCGGCGTCGGCCTGCTCCTGGGCGTGCGCCAGCAACCGGGCGCGCAGCACCCGCAGCGCGGCCTCGCGGTTCTGCAGTTGCGACTTCTCGTTCTGCATGCTGACCACCGTGCCGGTGGGCAGGTGCGTGATGCGCACCGCGGAATCGGTGGTGTTCACGCTCTGCCCGCCGGGGCCGGAGGAGCGGAACACGTCGACGCGCAGGTCGTTGGGGTCGATCTCGACCTCGACCTCCTCCGCCTCGGGAAGCACCAGGACACCGGCCGCGGAGGTGTGGATGCGGCCCTGGGACTCGGTGGCCGGCACCCGCTGGACGCGGTGGACACCGCCCTCGTACTTCATGCGGGCGTAGACGGGCCGGTCGGGGCCGCGGGCGCGCAGCGCGACGGTCACGGACTTGCGTCCGCCCAGGTCGGTCGGCTCGTCGTCGAGCACCTCGGCCGTCCAGCCCTGGCGTTCGGCGTAGCGCAGGTACATGCGCAGCAGGTCGCCGGCGAACAGGGCGGACTCCTCGCCGCCCTCCCCCGCCTTGATCTCGAGAATGGCGTCCTTGCCGTCGTTCGGGTCGCGCGGCAGCAGCAGTTCGCGCAGCTTCGTCCCGAGCGCGTCGACCCGGACCGTCAGGGCGTCGGCCTCGGCGGCGAACGACGGGTCCTCGCCGGCGAGCTCGCGCGCGGCCGTCAGGTCGTCGCGGGCGGTGTCGAGTTCGCGCGCGGCGGCGGCGACCGGTGCCAGCGCGGCGTACCGGCGCCCGAGGGTGCGCGCCCGGGTCGCATCACCGTGGACGGCGGGGTCGGACAGCTGCCGCTCCACGTCGGCATACTCGGCCAGCAGCTCACCGAGCCGGCCGGATCCTTCGTTCATCGCTGCGCTCCCGCGAGTGGTCACTGGGGTGGGCGGTGGTCACGCACATCCGCCCACTGCTGCGACCGCGGGACCACCGGCGACACGGGAACGGCGCCCGCCCCACGGGTCGTGGGCCGGGCGCCGCTGTGGAGAAGCTAGGAGTTGCGGGTGCGCTTGCCGTAACGCTTCTCGAACTTGTCGACGCGGCCGCCGACGTCCATGATCTTCTGCTTGCCGGTGTAGAACGGGTGGCAGGCCGAGCAGACGTCCGCGTGCAACTGGCCGGTCTTCGAGGTGCTGCGGGTCGTGAACGTGTTGCCGCAGGAGCAGGTGACCTGCGTGATCACGTAGTCGGGGTGGATGCCCTGTTTCATGCTGTGGATCCCTTCTCGGGGCCGCCGGGTCGCCGACTGCCGGAGCAGCGACGTGAACCGGGACCGGGTGCGATGCCGTCCCAGTGTGCCAGCGGGACGGCGCATTCCCCAAAACACCGGCTCGGGCCGGCTTGTTCCCGGCCTGCTCGTTCCCGGCCGGCTTGTTCCGGCCTACTTGACCGACCCGGCCATCACGCCCTGGACGAAGAACCGCTGGAAGGCCAGGAAGACGATCAGCGGGACGATGAGCGACAAGAAGGCGCCCGGGGCGAGGATGTCGATGCTGCTGCCGAACTGGCGCGTCTGGTTGGCCAGGGTGACCGTCAGCGGCTGGTTGGACGGGCTGGCGAACACCAGCGCCACCAGCAGGTCGTTCCAGACCCACAGGAACTGGAAGATCCCCAGGGACGCGATCGCCGGCAGCCCGAGCGGCAGCACGATCCGGAAGAAGATCCGGCCCTCGCTGGCGCCGTCCATCCGGGCCGCCTCCATCAGGTCGCGCGGTATCCCGGCGAAGTAGTTGCGCAGCAGGAAGATCGCGAACGGCAGCCCGAACGCGACGTGGAACAAGATGACCGACACCAGCGACCCCGAGATCCCGAGGATGCTGTACAGCTTGACGACGGGGATGAGGGCGATCTGGATCGGGATGACGAGCAGGCCGACGACGACGAGGAAGTACCAGTCGCGCCCCGGGAACTCGATCCAGGCGAACGCGAATCCGGCGGCCGAGCCGATGAGCACCACCAGCAGTGTCGCCGGCACCGTGATGTACACGGTGTTCAGGAACGAACTCGTGATCGCGCCGTCCTTGAGGATCTGCGAGTAGTTCTCGAACGTGAGCTGCGCCGGATGCGTGAAGACCTGCCACCAGCCACCGGTGGTGAAGGTGGCCGGGTCCCGCAGCGACTCGACGAGCAGCCCGAAGGTGGGGACGAGCCAGATCAGCGCGACCACGAGCAGGAACAGCCGCAGCGCGCCCGCGCTGGTGCGGGCGACGATCCGCGCGGCTGGCCCACGGTTGATGGCGCCCGTGACGATGTCGGACCCGGCGGTGGCGGTCATGATCAGCCCCGGTCCTTCCGGAACCGCCGGATGTTGAACGCCATCGCCGGCAGCACCAGGATCACCAGCAGGACCCCGATGGCGCTGGCCAGGCCGTACTGCTGGTTGCCGTAGAACTGGTACAGCTCGGTGGCCAGCACCTGCGCGTACTTCTGGTCGGCGCCGGCGCTCTGCGAGATGATGTAGACCAGGTCGAAGACCTTCAGGACGTTGATCACCATCGTCACGAAGACCACCAGCAGCACCGGCGCCAGCAGCGGCGCGGTGATCTTGCGGAACACCTGCCACTCGGTCGCGCCGTCGATCCGCGCCGCCTCCAGCGCCTCGCGGGGGATCGCGGCCATGCCGGCCGCCAGCAGCACCATCGCGAACCCGGCGTACACCCACAGGTAGGCCAAGATGATGGCCCAGGTGATCAGGTGCTGCCCCAGCCAGGACAGCCCGGTGTACGGCGCGCCGAAGTTCTGCGCGGGGAGCCGCAGTTGGTAGCGACCGGAGGTCAGCTTCGCGAACGTGAACACCCCGCCCGCGTCCGTCTGGGTCGTGGCGACCACTGTGCCGTCCCGCAGGGCCTGGACGGTGACGTCCTTCAGACCCAGTTCCCCGGGGTCGACCTTGCCGATCGTGCCGCCGCCGCCGAGCCGGAAGTCGTTCCACACGACGCCGGTGATCCCGCTCGACGCGTTCGGGGTACGCGCCTGCGAGAGCCCCGGTGGCGGCTTGGTCAGGCTCAGCCCGGTCAGCGGCAGCAGCACGACCGACCCGGCCGCGACGGGGTCCTTGGTGGTGTAGCCCTGCGCGCCGCTGCCGACGAGGACCTCCTCGTTGCGGGGGTGCTCGCCCGGGTATCCGGTGCCGGGGGCGAAGATGTCGTGGATGCCGACCGTGACGGTGTTGGCCAGGCCGCGGCTCGGCGAATCGGAGTAGATCAGCGCGAAGGTCACGCCGACGGCCAGACCGGAGATCGCCATCGGCACGAACAGCACCGTCTTGAAGGCCGTGGCCCACCGGATCCGTTCGGTGAGGACCGCGAAGATCAGTCCCAGGATGGTCACCACGGCCGGGACGACGACGACCCAGATGATGTTGTTGATGACCGAGCGCAGGATCGCATCGTCGGTGAAGATGTCGGCGTAGTTGGACAGCCCCTTGAAGGCTCCGACACCGCCGGCGGGGCCGTCGCCGAACAGGCTGCGCACGAGGCTGTAGACCAGCGGGTAGAACAAGATCGCGAGCAGCAGCACGGCGGCGGGTGCGAGGAAGACACCTGCCAGCCAGCGCCGCTCCCCCGGCGCACCGCGACTCATCGGTGCCTCCTCGCCCGCCTGCCTGCCGCGATCACCAGCCCGTGGCGGCGCTCGCGTCCTGCTCGAGCTTCGCCGCCGTGGCCTGGACGTCCCCGGTGCGAAGGAACTGCTGCAGGTCGGCCCACTCACCCTGGTTCGGCGTGCCGCCGAAGGTGGCCGGCGCCTGGTCGGACATGTCGAAGCGGAAGTTGTCGCCGACGTCCACGATCTGCTTGGCCAGTTCGGCCGAGGTCGCGTCGGGGTAGGCCGACGCGGGCACGTTCTTGTTCGCGGACAAGAACCCGCTGCCCGGGCTGGACAGCAGCGCCTCGACGGCCTGCGGCGACGCGAGGAACTGCAGGAAGGGCTGCACCGCCTTGTTGGTGGTGAAGGCCACGGCGAAGTCGCCGCCACCGACCAGCGCCGCCTTGGAGCCGTTGACCGACGGGAACGGGAAGAACTTGGCGTCGGTGCCGACCTTCGCCGGCAGTTTGTCCCCGGTGATGGTGGTGGCCACGAAGCTGCCCTCGTAGACGATGGCGGAGGTCGGGTTCGCCTTGAAGACGTTGTCGACCGACTGCGGGAAGCTGACCTTCAGGGCGTCGTCGGGGTTGCCGACGAGCGTCTTGTCGCCGAACAGTTGCTTGAGCACGGTCAGGGCCTCGACCACCGTGGGATCGGTCCACTTGATCTCGTGGTGGGTGAGCTTGTCGTAGTCGTCCAGTCCGGCGGTGCGGATGTAGACGTTCTCGAACCAGTCCGTGAGCGTCCAGCCGTCGCCGCCGCCGATCGAGATCGGCACCGGCACGCCCGAGGCCGACAGCGTGGCCCCGTCCTTGAGGAAGTCCTGCCACGTCTGCGGCGGGCTGCTGATGCCGGCGTTCTGGAACGCCTTGACGTTGTACCAGACGGTGGACTTGTTCGAGGCGTCGAACGGGACGCCGTACAGCTTGCCGTCGACCGTCGCCAGGTCGGTCCACACCTTCGCGTAGTTGGCGGCGACGGCGTCCGAGACGGCGGGGTCCACCGGCTTGGCGTTGCCGGCCTTCGCGTACTGCGAGATTGCCCCGGGCAGGGCCAGCATCGCGATGTCCGGCGGGGTGCCGCCCTGCACCTTGGTGGCCAGGACGCCGGCCTGGTTGCCGCCGGCCGCGGCCTGGTACTGACCGGTCGCGCCGGTCTTCTTGTCGAAGGCGTCGATCACCGCCTGGAATGCCTGCTGCTCGGCACCGGTCCACTGACCGAGGATGGTGAACGTCGTCCCCTTCAGGTCCGGAAGCGACGGCCCGCCGCTGGCGGCGCTGCTCTTGCCGGCACCACCGGCCCCGCCCGACCCGCTCGACGAGCAGGCCGAGAGCAGGGCCGCCGCACCGACGGCCACGACGGCGATGATCTTCCTGGCAGCGTGCACGGTCTTCCTCCTCAGTTGCTGGCGGCGGATGCCGGGACCCCCGCGTCCCACACCGCCGCTCCGGTCGACAGGTCGAACACGTGGATCTGTTCGGTGGTGACGGCGACCTCGACGCGCTGCCCGATCGTCACGGTGCTGCGGGGGCTGAAGCGTGCCACCACGAGCGTGCCGCCGCCGGCGTCGGATGCGCCCGCGGTGCCGGCGACGGAGTTGTCCTGCGCCAGTTCGGCGATGTCCTCGAGGTCCTGCGGGCGGCGGGCGTCGACCGTCAGGTGGACGACGAGGTCCGACCCGAGCGGTTCGACCAGTTCGACGACGCCGGACAGCGTGCGCCCGGGCTGCACGCCGGCGAGGGAGCCGTCGTCCATGTCCTCGGGACGGATGCCGACGACGACCTCGCGGCCGGCCTGCCCGGCCAGGGCCGGGCGGGCCGCCACCACCGCCGGCGGCAGTTGCAGGGACATCGTGCCGAAGTCGGCGACGTAGCCCTGCTCGTCCCGTCGCAGCGTCGCGGTCAGCAGGTTCATCGACGGCGAGCCGATGAAGCCGCCGACGAAGACGTTGACGGGGCGGTCGTACAGGTCCTGGGGCGCGGCGATCTGTTGCAGCACGCCCTTGCGGATGACCGCGACCCGGTGGCCGAGCGTCATCGCCTCGACCTGGTCGTGGGTGACGTAGATCGTGGTGACCTGCAGGTCGCGCTGCAGCGTTCCGATCTCGGCCCGCATCTGCACCCGCAGCTTGGCGTCGAGGTTCGACAGCGGCTCGTCCATGAGGAAGGCCTGCGGCTGGCGCACGATCGCCCGCCCCATGGCCACCCGCTGGCGCTGCCCGCCCGAGAGGTTGCGCGGCTTGCGGTCGAGGTACTCCCGCAGCCCGAGCTTGGCCGCGGCGGCCTCGACCCGGCGGTTCAGCTCCGCCTTCGGCACCTTGCGCAGCGCCAGGCCGAACCCGATGTTCTCCCGCACCGACATGTGGGGGTACAGCGCGTACGACTGGAACACCATCGCGACGTCGCGGTCACGCGGCGGGACGTTGTTGACGACCCGGCCCCCGATGCGCAGCTCACCCTCGGTGATCGTCTCGAGGCCGGCGATCATCCGCAGCGCCGTGGTCTTGCCGCAGCCCGAGGGGCCGACGAACACCACGAACTCGCCGTCGGCGATGTCGATGTTCAGGTCGGTGACGGCGCGGGTGCCGTCGTCGTACACCTTGCCGACGGAGTCCAGTTCGATCGCAGCCATCTGCGTCCCTTCGGGGCGCGGCCGGGTGACTCCGACCGCTCCTCCAGGTGACCATATCGACAGATGGGGCGGATGTCATGGTCCGGACATCTCGCCGTAACGGCACGAGGTGCCGATACCGCGCCCGCGCGCGCTAGTCCGCGCCGGGGGTGGTCTTCGCGATCTGCATGAGGAACTCGGTGTTGTTGCGGGTCTTGCGCAGCCGGTCCAGCAGCAGGTCGATGGCCTGCTGCGGTTCGAGGGCGTGCAGCACCCGCCGCAGCTTGATGGTGACCGCGAGCTCGTCCGGGCCGAGCAGGATCTCCTCCTTGCGGGTGGAGGACTGGTCCACGTCGACGGCCGGGAAGACCCGCTTGTCGGCGATCTTGCGGTCCAGCTTGAGCTCGGCGTTGCCGGTGCCCTTGAACTCCTCGAAGATCACCGTGTCGCCGGCCGAGCCCGTCTCGACCAGGGCGGTCGCCAGGATCGTCAGCGAGCCGCCGTTCTCGATGTTGCGCGCCGCTCCGAGGAAGCGTTTCGGTGGGTAGAGCGCCGTGGAGTCGACGCCGCCGGACAGGATGCGGCCGCTCGCCGGTGCGCCCAGGTTGTAGGCACGGCCGAGGCGGGTGATGGAGTCCAGCAGCACGACGACGTCGTGCCCCATCTCGACCAGGCGCTTGGCGCGCTCGATCGACAGTTCGGCCACGGTGATGTGGTCCTGGGGGCGCCGGTCGAAGGTCGAGGCGATGACCTCGCCCTTCACCGAGCGCTGCATGTCGGTGACCTCCTCCGGCCGCTCGTCGATGAGCACGACCATGAGGTGGACCTCGGGGTTGTTGACCGCGATGGCGTTGGCGATCGCCTGGAGCACCATCGTCTTGCCGGCCTTGGGCGGGGAGACGATCAGCGCGCGCTGGCCCTTGCCGATCGGCATGACCAGGTCGATCACGCGGGTGGTGAGGATGTGCGGCTCGGTCTCCAGCCGCAGCCGCTCGTTCGGGTACAGCGGCGTCAACCGGGTGAACTCGATGCGGCTCTTGCCCTGCTCGGGCTCCTTGCCGTTGACGGTGTCCAGGCGCACCAGCGGGTTGTACTTCTCGCGGCGCTCCCCGTCCCGCGGTTGCCGGACGGCGCCGGTGACGGCGTCCCCGCGGCGCAGCCCGAAGCGGCGCACGTAGGAGTTGGCGACGTAGACGTCCTCCGGGCTGGCGAAGTACCCCCCGGTGCGGACGAACCAGGTGTTCTTGTCCTCGATGCAGTCCAGGATCCCGGCGACCGGCAGCAGGACGTCGTCCTCGCCGATCGTCGGTTCCGCGTCGCCGTTGCCGCCGGCAGCGGCGCCGGGCACCCGTTCGCGGTTGCGCCCGCGGCGGTCACGGTAACGGCGGCCGCGGCGCCGACCGCCGTCGCCGTCCAGGTCGTCGTCGCGGTCGACCCGGACCCGCTGTTGGCCGCCCTGCTGGTTGGCCTGCTGGCCGCCGCCCTGCTGGCCGCCGCCCTGCTGGTTGCCGCCCTGCTGGTTGCCGCCCTGCTGTTGTGCCGGCTGCTGGCCGGCGTTCTGGCGGCCGTTGCGCTGCCGGACCGACTCCCCCTGCGGCTCGCCGCTGCCCTCGGCGGGCTCGGTGCGCGGGGTGGGTTCGGTGCGGGCGGACGGTTCGCTGCGCTGCGCGGGTGGGGTGTCGGTGGACCGCGCTGCCGCGCGGGCCGGGCTCGCGCCGTTGCTCGCGGACGGCGCCGCGGCCGTGCCGCCGGAACCGCGTGCGGCCTGGATGGCGACGATCAGGTCGCTCTTCTTCACCTTGGTGGTGCTGATCCCCATACCGGAGGCCAGGGCCTGCAGGTCGGGCAGCAGCATGGAGTTGAGGGAGCCGCGCTTGGCGCGGGAGGAGCCGGCCGCCGCGGTGCCCGCGGTGCTGCCGACGGACGGTGCCGCCGGCCGAGTCTGCTCGGCCTGCTCATCGGTTTGTGTCACGTGTGTCGAATCCTTCGTGAAGGTGGGTCGGCGGCACCGGTGGTGCGCGCCGGACCGGTGGAGACGGCGGCCCGGATCATCGGACCGGCCAACCCCTCCGGCGGCGAGGCGAGGCGTTCGCGCGCTTCGACGTCGAAGGTGGAATCAGCATCGGCGTTCGCCGCGGGGCAGTCGCTGGGGAACGCCGCCGGCGCCGGCACGATATCGCCGGATGCCGAATCTGACGGCTCCGAGCCTAGACGCTCGTGCCACCAGGGGCAACACCGGACCGCCCCGGCGTGTTCCCACCCCCTCCCGGCGCCGCCCCGTCAGCCGGTGACGCGCTCCACCCGGGCCCCCGCCCGGGACACGGCGGGGCGGACGGCCGACCAGCCGTCGGGGGCGGCAGCGGCGGCCGCCGAGACCTCGTCGTCGTCGCGGGCGAGGACGAGCACCGTCGGCCCCGCGCCCGAGATCACCGCCGGCAGGCCGCGCTCGCGCAGCGCCGTCATGAGCGCGAGGCTGGCCGGCATCGCCGGCGCACGTTGCTGCTGGTGCAACCGATCCTCGGTCGCGGCGAGCAGGTGCTGCGGCGTCGTGGTGAGGGCGGCGACCAGCAGGGCGGCCCGGCCGGCGTTGCGCGCGGCGTCGGCGTGGCCGACCAGCGCCGGCAACAGGCCGCGGGCCGCGACCGTCGACGAGGTGAACGCCGGTACCAGCGCGACCGGACGGATGACGGGCGAGCACGACAGCCGGACGGCCTGCGCGCCGACCCCGGCCCAGGCGATGGTCAGCCCGCCGAGCAGGGCCGCCGCGACGTTGTCCGGATGACCCTCGAGATCCGCGGCCAGGGCGAGCGCCGCGGCGTCGTCCAGCCGGGCCCGCCCACCCGGGACCAGTGCCCGCGCGAGCACGATCCCGCCCACGATCGCCGCCGCGGACGAGCCGAGCCCGCGCCCGTGCGGGATGCGGTTGGTGCAACGCAGGCGCAGGCCGGGCGGCTGACCGCCGAGCCGGTCGAAGGCGGCGCGCATCGAGCGCACCACCAGGTGCGACTCGTCGCGGGGCAGGTCCTGTCCCGCACCGAGAACCTCGACCGACAGCCCGGCGGCGACGATCTCGCCGGCGAGTTCGTCGCGCACCTCCAGGGCGAGACCGAGGGCGTCGAAGCCCGGGCCCAGGTTCGCGCTGGTGGCCGGGACCGTGACCCTCCGGGACGCGCCCGCGTTCATGCCAGGCCGAGGTGCGCCGCCGCCGCGTGACTGTCCACGGGCACGGTCGTGGGCTTCGGCGCCCCCGCGATCGCCCACTCCGGGTCCTTGAGGCCGTTCCCCGTGACGGTGCACACCACCGTCGACCCGGCGGGCAGCCGGCCGTCCGCGGCGGTCTTGAACAGCCCGGCGACGCTCGCCGCCGAGGCGGGCTCGACGAACACCGCCTCGCTGCGCGCGACGAGGCG
>SCQZ01000388.1 GCA_004299665.1 Jatrophihabitans sp. | reverse complement strand
CCTTCCCGCTGCACGTCCCCGGCCGCCCCGAGAAGTCCCGCCTCGCCGAGCTGGACGCCGTGCGGGTGCCGGTGCTGGTCGTGCAGGGGGACCGTGACCCGTTCGGCATGCCGCCCGCGGCCGAGTGCCGGCGCGTCGTGGTGCTGCCCGCCGCCGATCACTCGCTGCGGCGGGGCCTGCCGGACGCGGCGAGCGCGGTCGCCGCGTTCCTGGACGCGCTCACCGCGTCGCGATAGGAGCCAGGGTCGCCGGCGCGAGGCGCAGCAGGACCTCCGGCGCGAGTTCCACCTGCAGGCCGCGCCTGCCGGCCGAGACGTAGATCGTCGCGAATGCGGTGGCGGAGTCATCCAGGACGATCGGCCGCCGGCCCTTCTGCCCGAGCGGCGAGATGCCGCCCACGACGTACCCGGTGGTCCGGGCCGCTTCCGCCGCGTCGGCCAGGTCCGCCCTCTTGCCACCGAGCGCCGCAGCGAACGCCTTGAGGTCCAGCCGCGCCGCCACCGGCACGATGCCGCAGGCCGGCCGTGCGTCGACGGTGGCGATGAGGGTCTTGAAGATCCGGGACGGCTCCACGCCCAGGGCCGCGGCGGCCTCCTCCCCGTACCCCGCGGCGCGGGGGTCGTGCCGGTACGGGTGCAGCGCGAACGTCACGCCGTGCCTGGCCAGCAGCGCGGTCGCGGGTGTTCCGGTGGCCACCCCCGGACGGTACAAGGAATGCCGCGGCGCCGTGCCGGGTTGCAGCGGGAAAGGCCGGAGAGGAGTCACCCGCCATGCCCTGTGCGGTACTGGAGCGCCCGACGGTCGCGATACGCTCGCCGCAGCAGTCCGTCGAGGTGAGGAGTGTCGTGGCGGAGGAGACGGCCGAGCAGCGGCGGGAGCGCTTCGAGCGTGACGCGCTGCCCTTCGTCGATCAGCTGTACGCCGCCGCGATGCGGATGACGCGCAACCCCGCCGACGCCGAGGATCTCGTCCAGGAGACCTACGTGAAGGCCTTCGCCGCCTTCCACCAGTTCACCGAGGGCACCAACCTCAAGGCCTGGCTGTACCGCATCCTGACCAACACCTTCATCAACACCTACCGCAAGAAGCAGCGTCAGCCGCAGGAGACCGCCGGCGAGAACATCGAGGACTGGCAGCTCGCCCGCGCCGAGTCGCACATGTCGACCGGGCTGCGTTCGGCCGAGATGGAGGCGCTGGACCGGCTTCCCGACTCCGACGTCAAGGACGCGCTGCAGGCCCTGCCGGAGGACTTCCGGCTGGCCGTCTACCTCGCCGACGTCGAGGGGTTCTCCTACAAGGAGATCGCCGAGATCATGGGCACGCCGATCGGCACCGTCATGTCCCGGCTGCACCGCGGCCGCAAACAGTTGCAGGTCCTGCTGGCCGATTACGCCCGTGACCGCGGGCTGATCCCGGCAGCGGTCGGAGGCGAGTGATCGGTGATGGGTGGTCTCGGCTTCGGTCCCGGCAACATCGACTGCGACGACGTCCTGCAGGACCTCTACCTCTACCTGGACGACGAGTCCGACGAGACCCTGAAGAACCGGATCCGTCAGCACCTGGACGGCTGCGCACCGTGCCTGAAGCAGTACGGCCTGGAGCAGGACGTGCGCGCGCTGATCTCACGGTGCTGCGGCGGTGATCACGCGCCCGCCAGCTTGCACGAGCGGATCCGGGTGCGTATCACCGAGCTGACGATCGAGTCGACGCACCTGGAGTACCGCGCCGAATAGGCGCCCGCCGCCGGCCGCTCGTCAGCCGGTGCGCTCGCCGGCCAGTGACGGGGCGTCCTGCGGCGCCACCTGCTCGGCCGCCGACTCGGAGTAGAAGTCGTCCGCGACGGTGTCGTCGATGCCCGCCGGCACGCGCACGATGCGGAACAACGCGGTCAGCACGACGGAGACCACGATGTTGATGACGATCGCCGAGACCGCGATGTACACCTTGGTGTCGGTGAACGGGAACGGCGCCAGCGACGAGGCGAAGTGCGTCACGGTGGGGGAGTGCGTCCGGTAGGCGGCGACCGTTCCGTAGACGATCGCGGCCGCCCAGCCGAGCAGCAGCGCCCATCGGTGGAACCAGCGGGTGTACAGCCCCGCGACGATCGCCAGGAAGGTCTGCATGATCCACACGCCGCCGAGCAGCTGGAAGTTCAGCGCGTTCTGCCGGTCGAGGAACAGCACGAACGCGAGCGCGCCGAACTTCACGACCAACGAGACGATCTTGGAGACGCGCGCCTCCTCCCGCGGTGTCGCGTTCGGGCGCAGCAGGTCGCGGTAGATGTTGCGGGTGAACAGGTTGGAGGCGGCGATCGACATGATCGCGGCGGGTACGAGCGCGCCGATCCCGATCGCGGCGAGCGCGACGCCCGCGAACCAGCTCGGGAACACCTGCGCGAACCAGTGCGGGGCCGCCAGCTGCGCGTTCGGCTTGCCGTCCTGCCCGATGACCGAGGTGTGGCTGTAGATGGCCGCGAAGCCGAGCAGGGCCAAGAACCCCAGCATGAGCGAGTACGCGGGCAGGATCGCGGCGTTGCGCCGCACTACCCGCCGGGACCTCGCGGCGAGCACTCCGGTCACCGAGTGCGGGTACATGAACAGCGCCATGGCCGACCCGAGCGCCAGCGTGGTGTACGCCCAGTACTGCTGATTCGGCGGGATGAACGACCCGGGCACCTTGTGCGTCTTCGGGTTCGGCGTCGTGAACTTCTTCTGCGCGGCGTCGAAGATGTTCCCGAAGCCGATCTTCCACGCGACGTAGACGACCGCGACGATGATCACCAGGTAGATCAGCATGTCCTTGACGAACGCGATCAGCGCAGGCGCCCGCAGGCCCGAGGAGTAGGTGTAGGCGGCCAGGACCACGAACGCGATGATCAGCGGCAGGTCCTTGGCGAAGGCGCTCCCCGTCCCGCCGAAGCCGATCGTGTCCAGCACCGCCTGGATGCCGACGAGCTGCAGCGCGATGTACGGCATCGTGGCGACGATGCCGGTGACCGCGACCGCGAGGGCGAGCAGCCGGCTGTCGTAGCGGCCACGGACGAAGTCGGCCGGGGTCACGTACCCCTTGCGATGCGAGACCGACCACAGCCGGGGCATGAACACGAAGATCAGCGGATAGACGACGATCGTGTACGGCACCGCGAAGAAGCCGCTCACCGACCCGAGCGCGAACATCGCGGCCGGGACCGCCACGAACGTGTACGCGGTGTACAGGTCCCCGCCGAGCAGGAACCAGGTGACCACGGTCCCGAAGCGGCGCCCGCCGAGCCCCCACTCCTCGAGGCTGTGCAGCGACTGCGGTCGCTTCCAGCGCGCGGCGAAGAAGCCGCCGATGCTGACGACGACGAAGAAGAACACCACCACGCCGAGCTGGACGCCGTTGATCCCGTGCGCGGCAGCCGCGGTCACCGCCGCCGCCCCTCGATCAGCAGGTACGCGGCGAAGGTGACCGCCGCCGAGATCAGCACCCACATCAGCTGGTACCAGAAGAAGAACGGGAAGCCCCACAGCCGCGGCTTCTCGCTCGCGTAGGTGTTGACGAGCAACGGGACGACGATCGCCACCGCGACCAGCACCCCGGCCGCGATCTTGCGTGCCATCGGCACCGGTCTGCGCCGCGCCGGCACCGGCGGCGCGGCTTCGGGCGAGGTCCCTGTCATGGCATACCTCCGCGTATCGCATTGCGATCCGACCAGGCGACAACGTATCGCTATCGGCCCTGCGCGCCAAGACCGTGCGCGAAACGAGTCGTGGCAGGCTGGTGGGGTGTCGGCCCTCACCGAGCTGCTCGCTGCGCGCACCTGCCTCGACGAGGCGCAGATCGCCCACCTGCAGCGGCTCGTCGGCGAGTGGCAGCTGATCGCCGACCTCGCCTTCGCCGACCTGCTGCTGTGGGTGCCGGTCGAACCCGGGACCGCGGCGGACGAGGCCGGCGGGGAGGGCAGCCCGAGCGGGTTCCTCTGTGTCGCGGCCTGCCGCCCGACCACCGGCCCGACGGCCTACCAGTCCGACCAGGTCGGCGTGCGGCTGTACGGAGACCGCGCGACGCCGATGCGCACGGCGCTGACGGAGGGACGCATCTTCCGGGAGGTGGAGGCGGACTGGGACGGTGACCTGCCGATCCGCCGCGAGGCGATCCCGGTCCGGTTCGCCGGCCACGTCGTCGCCGTGCTCGGGCGGGACGCGAACCTGGCGAGCGCGCGCACCCCCAGCCAGCTCGAGCTGGTCTACCTGCAAAGCGCCGCCGACCTGGCGGCGATGGTGGCGGACGGCAGCTTTCCGGCCGGCGCGGAGCGGCAGGAGGAGGTCGCCGGGCCGCGCGTGGGCGACGGCCTGCTGCGGGTCGAACCGGACGGGACGATCATCTACGCCAGCCCGAACGCGCTGTCGGCCTTCTCCCGGCTCGGGATCACCGGGACCGTCATGGGCGAACCCATCGACGCGTTGACCAGTTCGGTCGCCGACGACCCGTTCGACGCGAAGGATCTGGCCGACGCGGTCGCCGCCGCGATCGACGGTGGCCAGCCCGCGTCGATCGAGGTCGAGGGCGGCGGTGCCACGGTCCTGTTCCGGGCGATCCCGCTGCGGCCCCGGGGCGAGACGCTGGGGGCGCTGCTGCTGCTGCAGGACGTCACCGAACTGCGCCGCCGCGACCGCCAGATCCTGAGCAAGGACGCGACGATCCGCGAGATCCATCATCGCGTCAAGAACAACCTGCAGACGGTCGCCGCACTGCTGCGGCTGCAGTCGCGCCGGGTCGGCGCCCCGGAGGCCCGCACCGCGCTGGAGGAGTCGATGCGGCGCGTCGCGTCGATCGCGCTCGTGCACGAGACGCTCTCGTCCTCGATCGACGAACTGGTCCGGTTCGACGAGATCGTGGACCGGCTGCTGGTCATGCTGACCGACGTGATGGGCATGGGTGCCCGGATCCGGGCAGTGCGCGTCGGCACGTTCGGCGACACCCCCGCCGAGGTGGCCACCACGCTGGTGCTGGTGCTCGCCGAACTCGTCCAGAACGCCCTCGAGCACGGGTTCCCGGACGGCCGCGCCGGATCGGTGACCGTCACCGCCGAGCGTGCCCGCGGCACCTTGACGGTGACGGTGGCGGACGACGGCGTCGGGTTACCCGACGGCTTCGGGCCCGACGCCGAGGACCGGCTGGGGTTGCAGATCGTCCGCACCCTGGTGGGGGCCGAACTGGGCGGCACCGTGCAGTTCCGCCGCGCCCGGCCGGGAGCCGAGGCGATCGTGACCATGCCGCTCGCGCCCCGGCCGCGCGTCGGGGGTTAACCGCAATACCGTTCAGTTAAGCTTACATCGGTGTAGTTTGGTGGCATGCCGAGAGCGGGGTGGCGCAAGCCTGAGTCGGATCGCCGGTTGTCTGATCTGGTTTCGGTCGGGGTGTTGACGCGGGTGTTCCCGCCGGATCTGGTCGATGAGGTCGTCGCCTCGGCGGGTCGGACCGAGCAGCGGCATCGGTCGTTGCCGGCGCGGGTGATGGCGTACTTCTCT
>SCQZ01000387.1 GCA_004299665.1 Jatrophihabitans sp. | reverse complement strand
CTCGATGCCGAACGGCCGGTAGCCGTAGTTGTGGTCCTCGCTGCCGTGGCGGACCTTGTCCTCGAGGGGCGTGTCGAAGAACGCGACGGCGGAGGAGATGGCGTGCTGGAGGTTGCCGGCGTCGAGGTCGCCGAGCTTCACGACGGCGTAGCCGTTGTCGATGATGTCGCGAGCGGCCTGGGTGATGGCCTCGCGGGCTGTCCCGAAGGCAGCGACGACCGTTCCGGTCATGGTGGGGGTTCCTTCCCTGTGGGGATTCGATGCAGATCGAAGGTGGTGTCAGGGCCACAGCCCGCCGTCACCATACCGGCAGTGACGCGCCGCGCCACCCATTGGCGTGCGCGTGTTCACAGGTGCGGGCGGCGCACCCTGCTCAGACCCGCAGGAATGCGAACCGATCGGAAATACGCGCCACGGCCGCGCGCAGCGCGGCCACGTCCGGGCCCGCGCGCAGCACGTCGCGCGAGACGCTCGGCAGCACGAACCGCCGGGCCGCGCCGAAGATACGGCGCACGTCCTCTGCGGTCCCGCCCTGCGCGCCGACGCCCGGCACCAGGAACGGCCCGTTGAGCCCGGTCAGGTCGACGCCGGTGTCCCCGACGGTCGCGCCGACGACCACGCCGAGCGAACCGACCGGCCGCGCCTGCCCGTTGCGGACGGCCATCTCGTCCACCACCACCTGGGCGACGAGCCGCCCGTCGGCCGTCCGGGCGCGCTGGAACCGCGGCCCCTCCGGATTGGAGGTGAGCGCGAGGACGAAGGCGCCGGCCCCGTGCGCCGCGCACGCCTCGAACGCCGGGTCGAGCGAGCCCACGCCGAGGTACGGGCTGAGCGTGACCGCGTCGACGGCCAGCGGGCTCGTCGGGTCCAGGTAGGCCCGCGCGTAGGCACCCATCGTGCTGCCGATGTCGCCGCGCTTGACGTCCAGAAGCACGAGTGCGCCGGCGGCGCGCAACCCGCGCACGGCGCCCTCGAGCACCGCGATCCCCGCCGACCCGTAGCTCTCGAAGAACGCCGACTGCGGCTTGACGACGGCGGCGGTGTCGCCGAACGCGCGCACGCAGGCGTCGGTGAACGCCGCGAGGCCGCCGGCGTCGTCGGCCAGTCCCCAGGACGCGAGCAGGGCCGGGTGCGGGTCGATGCCGACGCACAGCGGCCCCCGCGCGTCCAACGCGGCGTCCAGCCGGGCGCCGAACCCGTCGGTCACGCCAGCACCCCCAGGTCCTCGTCGGCGCCCCGGTGGGCGTACCCGACCGCCTCGGCGACCGAGCCGAACCCGCGCTCGTCCAGCGCGGCGTCGAGTTCGCCCAGCACCCGCAGCGGCGCCGACGGGTCGCCGAAGACGGCCGTCCCGACGCTGACGGCGGAGGCGCCGGCCAGCAGCAACTGCAGCGCGTCCAGCCCGGACCGCACGCCGCCCATGCCGATGATGGGAAGGTGCGGCAGGGCGCGCTTGACCTGCCAGATGCAGCGCACCGCGATCGGCCGGACGGCCGGGCCAGACAGACCCCCGGTGAGCCCGCCGAGGGCCGGGCGCATGGTGTCGGTGTCGATCACCATGCCGAGCAGGGTGTTGATCAGGCTGAAACCGTCCGCGCCGGCGTCCGCGCATGCCCGCGCGATCAGCGTGATGTCGGTGACGTCGGGCGACAGCTTGGCGAAGACCGGCTGCCTGGGGTCGGCGGCGCGCCGGACGGACCCGATCACCCGCGAGGAGGCGATGGCGTCGCAGGCGAACACCTGACCGCGGCTCTCGACGTTCGGGCACGAGATGTTGACCTCGATCATCGAGACGGCCGGGTTGCCGTACAGCCGTCGGGCCAGGGCGACGTACTCGTCGGTGTGGCCGCCGGCGATCGAGACGACGGTGCGCGCGCCGGCCCGGGCCAGCCAGGCCAGGTCGTGCTCGAGGAACGCGTCGATGCCCGGTCCCTGCAGGCCGATCGAGTTCAGCATGCCGCTGGGGGTCTCGGCCATCCGCGGTGTCGCCCGCCCGGAGCGCGGCCGTAGCATGATCGACTTCGTCACCACCGCGCCGAGCTGCGTGACGTCGAAGAACTGGTTCAGCTCACGCCCGGCGGCCGCGCAGCCCGAGGCGGTGAGGACCGGGTTCGGCAGCGTCAGCGTCCCGAGGTCGGTCGACAGGTCCGCCATCACGCACCGCCCATCGCGTCGGCGCCCACCAGGTCCGCGGGCAACGTGCCGATGTCGTCCCAGCGCACGGCGGCGCCGTCGAACACCGGACCGTCGACGCAGGAGCGCACGAAGCGGGATCGCCCGTCGGTACCCCGGACCGGCAGCACGCAGGTCATGCACACCCCGATGCCGCAGGCCATCGACTCCTCGACGGCCACTTGCGCGCGCACCTGGTGCGACGCGGCGACCCGGCTCACCGCGCGCAGCATCCCCATCGGCCCGCAGGCATACACGACCTCGGCCCCGGCGCGCTCGATCGCGGCGGGCAGCGCGTCGGTCACCAGCCCCGCGGCGCCCGCCGAGCCGTCGTCCGTCGTGATCGTGACGGCCCCGACGAGGCGCTTGGCCGCCAGTTCACCGTAGAGACGCTCGGCGGTCGAGGCCCCGAGCAGGAACTCGAGCGGCGAGCCCGCCTCGCGCAGTCGCTGCCCGAGCGCGAGCAGCGGCGCCGTGCCGTAGCCCCCGCCGACGAGGACCGCGGCGCAGGGCTGTGA
>SCQZ01000386.1 GCA_004299665.1 Jatrophihabitans sp. | reverse complement strand
CCTCACAAGGCCTCACAACGCCTCACGACAGGGAGCAGCAGATGAGCGAGATCGTGTCGGACCGCCCGCGCATCGTCGTCGGCGTCGACGGCTCGGACGGGTCGAAGACGGCGCTGCGCTGGGCTCAGCGGCTCGCGCGCGCCGAGCACGCGACCATCGAGGTGGTCGCCGCCTGGGAGTTCCCCGCGACCCTGGGCTGGTCGGCGCTGCCCACGGACTACTCCCCGCGGGTCGACGTCGAGAAGACCGCGAACGCCGTGGTCGACGCCGTGTTCGGGGGGCACCGGCCGGCCTCGTTGCAGGTGGTGACCCGGCAGGGCCACCCGGTGGAGGTGCTTCTGGACGCTGCCTCGGGCGCGCTGCTGCTGGTGGTGGGCAGTCGCGGCCACGGTGGCTTCTCGGGGCTGCTGCTCGGCTCGGTCAGCGCGCGGGTGGCCGAGCGGGCGACCTGCCCGGTGCTGGTCGTGCACGGTGAGTTCCCGGCCGCGGCCGGGTGAGCGTGGTCCCGGCCGCCGCAGCCGGCCTCAGCCGGCCGCGGCCGTGACCAGGCCGGCCAGGCCGGCGGCCAGCCCGGCGACGAAGACGTCCGCGTCGGGCACCGTCGCGCGGTCGCAGGTGATGCCGAAGTGCAGGTGGTCGACGTAGGAGCTGACCGCGACCGACACCCGGATCCGGTCGGCGATCGGCACGAACGGGAACAGCGCGACCATGGGCCGGCCGAGCAGCGTCTGCGGCGCGCGCGGGCCCGGGACGTTGGTCGTCACCGTGGTGACGACCCGCTGCGGGATCCGGCGCAGCGCGCCGACGGCCGCCGCGAACACCGGAGCGGGCACCAGGTCGGCCGCCGCGAAACCGCGTTCGCCGGCCGCCGCCTCCCCGGAGGTCTTCGCCGCGGTCATGCGGGCCCGGATCACGGCGTGCACGGTGGCCGGGTCACCGCAGTCGACGGGTAGGTGCACCAGCACCACGCTGACCCGGTTGGCGCCCTCGTCCGCCTGCGCGGCGGTGCGGGTGGCCACCGGCACGAGGCAGCGCACCGCGTGCGTCCCGGGCCGCTCGCCACGCTCGGTGAGCAACGTGCGGAACGCGTTCGCGACCATGGTCAGGACGACGTCGTTCACCGTGCCACCGAGCGCGGCCCGCACCGTCCGCACGTCCGCGCAGTCCACCGTCAACGTGCGGTACCGGCGGGCCCGGCCGAGCGGACCGGTGAGCGAGGTGGGGTCGGTCGGCCACAGGCTGGTGGCGTAGCGCAGCAGGCCGCCCGCGCTGCCGGCCAGGGCGGCGGCGACCCGCGGCGGCGCCGCGGCGGCAGCGAGCACCCGGCGCAGCAGCGCCGCGGACGGCGGCGGGGGCGGTGCCGGGTGGCCGGCGTCGAGCAGGCGGGCGAGCAGCGCCATGCCGCCCAGCCCGTCGACCAGGCTGTGGTGGACCTTGACCAGGACCGCCCAGCGGCCGCCCTGCAGTCCCTCGATGGTGCAGGACTCCCACAGCGGCCGGTCCGGGTCGAGCCGCTGCGAGACCAGTTGCCCGACCGTGCGCTCGAGCTGTGCGGTGCCGCCCGGGGCCGGCAGGGCCGTGCGGCGCAGGTGGTAGTCGATGTCGAACCCGCCCCGCTCGACCCAGCGCGGTCGGCGCAGGTCCAGGACGGTGCGGCGCAGCACCTGCCGGTATCGCGGGTCGGTCGTGGTCAGCTGCGTCCAGCGGGCGCGGATCTGCTCGTCGTCCGGCACCGGCCCCTCGAACACGGCGGTGGCGGCGATGTGCAGCCCGACGCGGGAGTCCTCCAGGTACAAGAACAGCGCGTCCAGGGCCGACGGCCGGTCCAGCATCACGGCCGGCTCCCTTCGCGAGGCCTCCAGCCTCCGCCTGCCCGCAGCGGTGCGGGCCGGCCCAACAGCGGGTGCGCCCTAGGTCCAACGGCACCGGGCCGACCGGGCCTCCGGCCCTGTCCGATCCGCGCGTTCTGACCGGAGGCTGATAGCTGTGGCAGCGCTGCAGATCCTCGATGACGACGTCGACACGCTGACGCGCGACGGGCGGGTGGTGCACATCCGCCGGCTGCATCCGGACGACCGGGCCGCGGTGCTCGGGCTGCACGACCGCTCCTCCGACGAGTCGATCTACCGCCGCTACTTCGCGTTCGATCGTGAGGGCGCCGGCCGGTACGCCGCCCACCTGGTGCAGCCCGGCGAGGGGCGCTGCGCGCTCGGCGCCTTCGCCGACGGCGAGCTCGTCGGGGTCGGCGGGTTCGAGACGGAACCCGGGACCGGCTCCGGGACCGATTCCGGGGCCCACTCCGGGACCGCGGCCGCCGAGTTCGGGCTGCTGGTGGCCGACGCGGTGCAGCACACCGGCATCGGCACGCTGCTGCTGGAGCACCTGATCGCGATCGCGCGGGCGCAGGGCGTGCGTCACCTGATCGGGGACGTGCTGGCGTCCAACGCGCCGATGCTGCAGGTGCTGCACGATCTCGGCTTCGCCGCCACCACCCGCACCGAGCACGGCGAGGCACGCGTCGAGTTCGGTCTCGAGCTGACGCAGGCCGTGGTCGCGGCGATATCGGCGCGCGAGCAGGCCGCCGAGGTCGCGAGCCTGCGGCCGCTGCTCGCGCCGCGGTCGGTGGTGGTGGTCGGTGCCGGGCAGCGGTCCGGAACGGTCGGCCACGAGGTGCTGCGCAACATCCTCGACGCCGGATTCACCGGTGCGGTGTACGCCGTCAACCCGCGGCGCGACGAGGTGCTCGGCGTGCGCTGCGTCCCCACCGCGTCGCAACTGCCCGAGGCGCCGGACCTCGCCGTCGTCGCGCTGCCGGCCGCGGCGGTCGCGGAGGCCGTGCGCGGCCTTGGCGAGCGCGGCGTGCGCGCGGTGGTCCTGCTCGGCGCCGGCTTCGGCGAGGTGGGCCCGGCCGGCATCGCACTGCAGGACCAGGTGCTGGCCCTGGCCCGCGCCCACGGGATGCGGCTGGTGGGGCCGAACTGCCTCGGGGTGGTCAACACGGACCCGGCGACGCGGCTGGACGCCACCTTCGCCACGCTGGCGCGCCGCCCCGGATCCCTCGCGGTGCTGGCCCAGTCCGGCGCGTTCGGCGCCGCCCTGCTGGCGGCTGCGGCTCGGGTGCACCTGGGGGTCGGGCAGTTCGTGTCGATCGGCAACAAGTCCGACGTCGGCGGCAACGACCTGCTGCTCGCATGGGATGCCGACCCGAAGGTGCGGGTCATCGCCGGCTACCTGGAGTCGATCGGGGACCCGCACCGGTTCGTACGCATCGCGACGGGCGTGACGCGGCACAAGCCGGTGCTGATCGTGAAGTCTGGGCGCACCGCCGCCGGGCAGGCCGCCGGCCGCTCGCACACCGCGGCGGCCGCCTCCTCGGACATCGCCGTCGACGCGCTGCTGCGCGCCTCCGGGGTGCTGCGGATGCGCACCATGCGCGAACTGCTCGACGCGTCGCGGGTGCTGTGCGACCAGCCGCTGCCGCGCGGTCCGCGGGTGGCAATCGTCGGCAACTCCGGCGGCCCGGAGATCCTCGCTGCCGACGCGCTGCTGGAGGCCGGACTCGTGGTCGCCGATCTCGATCCGGCCACCGACGCCGCCCTGCGGCAGCTCGGCACGTCCGCGACGAACCCGCTCGACCTGGGTGCCGCCGTACAGCCCGATGTCGCCACGGCCGTGCTGCGCACGGTGCTGGCATCGGCGTCGGTCGACGCCGTGGTCAGCGTGTTCACCGACGTCGCGATCACCGATCCCACGGCCATGGGCGACGCGGTCGCCGCGGCCGCGGCCGGCAGCGACAAGCCGCTGCTCGCCGTGTCGGTCGGCGGCAGGTCCGGGTCGCGGGAGCTGCCGGGCACCCGGAACCGGATGCCGGTGTTCACCTTCCCGGAGGAGGCCGTCGCCGCGCTCGGCGTCGCGCACCGGTACGGCCGCCTGCGGGCGGCGCCGGCCGCGGCACCGGTCCGGCCGGCCGGCATCGAGGCGGGTGCCGCCCGTGCCGTCGTCGACG
This sequence comes from Jatrophihabitans sp., assembly GCA_004299665.1. Taxonomy (GTDB): domain Bacteria; phylum Actinomycetota; class Actinomycetes; order Mycobacteriales; family Jatrophihabitantaceae; genus FW021-bin43. The sequence goes on along the minus strand of SCQZ01000386.1, from coordinate 4,637 downwards.
CGGCGCTGCGCGACGGGCGCGACTGGCTCACGACCGAGGACACGCACGCGGTGCTCACCGGCTACGGCATCCCGGTCTGCCCGCAGGCGGTCGTGACCGGTCCCGACGCCGCGGTCGCGGCCGCGACCGGCCTGGGTTACCCGCTGGTGGCCAAGCTCGCCGCACCGGGCCTGCACAAGACCGAGATGGGCGGCGTCCATCTCGCCATCACCGGCGAGGCCCAACTGCGCGCCGCCGTGCGCGAGCTCGCGGGCCGGTCCGACGGGCGGGTCCTGCTGCAGCCGATGATCGGTCCCGGGACCGAACTCATCGGGGGCATCGTCCACGACCGCCAGTGCGGCCAGCTCGTCATGATCGGGGCCGGGGGTGTGCTCACCGACGTCCTCGACGACCGGGCCTTCGGCCTCGCGCCGCTCACCGAGCACGCCGCCGACGACCTGGTCGCGCAGTTGCGCGCGTCCTGGCTGCTGGACGGCTACCGGGGGGCGCCCGTCGTCGACCGCGCCGCCGTGCGCGACCTGATCGTCCGGCTCGGCGTCCTCGCCGACGACCTGCCGGCGGTCGCCGAACTCGACCTGAACCCGATCATCGCCCGCGCCGACGGCCTGCACGTGGTCGATGCGCGGATCCGGGTCGCCCGGCCGCCGGCGCACCCGGACCCCTTGGTGCGCCAGCTGCGCGGCCCGCGCGGCACGCCGTGAGACACGAGGAGCAGCCATGTCGAACCATCCGGTCACCACGGCAGCCGACGGCGTCCGCAACGGTGAGCTGATCGCCGCAGAGCACGACCGCGCAGCCGCGACCCGCGACGCGGACCTCGAGTACAGCGAGACGGTCACCAAGATCCGCGAGAGGTACGAGGCCGAGCTGGCCGAGGCCGGCCGGCTGCGGCTGGAGCGGGTCGGGCCGGCCCACCGCGACTACAACGCCCGGGTGCGTGCGGCGGAGGACGGGCGGCGGTGGCGCCGCCCCGAGAGCCCGCCCCGCTGAAGCGATCCGCCGTGCGCACGCGGCTCGCGCGCACGGACCCGGACGTCGCGGCGGGACAGGAGGCGGCGGCGCCCGAGTCGCAGGCGGACGCCGCCTGGGTGATCAGCGAGACCGGCGAGGACCCGCTGCGGCAGCGCGTCAGCGAGACGCTGCTGGCGGTCGGATCCGGCGGTGTCGGCACCCGCGGCGCCGTCGAGGAGGAGCCCGAAGGGTCGGCGCAGCTGGTGGTGGCCGCCGGCATCTACCAGAACACCGGCAGCACGCAGCACCTGATGGCGCTGCCCGGGTGGACCCGGCTGGCGTCCGTCGGGCCGGTACGGCACGAGCGCCGCAGCCTCGACCTGCGCACCGGGGTGCTGGTGCGGGAGCAGACCGATCCGGTGGCGGTGCCGCTGCGGACCGCGCGGTTCGCGAGTGCGTCGATGCCCGGGGTGATGCTGCTGCGCGCCGAGGGGTGGTCCGCGGCGCTGCACCCCGGCCCGCCCCTGAGCGGCCTGCCGGCCGGTGATCCACCCGGTGACACGGCGGCGGTCCGGGTCGGTTCGGTCACCGGCGGGCTGGCGGTGGCCGCGCAGCAGCACACCCGGGACGAGGGTGAGCGCCGCATCGTCGAGCGCATCGCGGCCTACCTGCCCGACCCGCGCCGCCGGCCGCATCCGGCCGCCGCTGCCGACCTGCTCGGCCGGGCAACACGCCTGGGCTTCGAGCGGCTGCTGCACGACCAGCGGGCCGAGTGGGGCCGGCGCTGGTCCGGCGTCGACGTCCGCATCCCGGACGACCCGCCGATCCAGCTCGCCGTGCGCTTCGCGCTGTTCCAGCTGTGGTCGCAGACCGCGGCCCTCGAGGAGCTGGGCGTCGGCGCCCGCGGGGTGAGCGGGCCGGCCTACGACGGCCACGTGTTCTGGGACGCCGACGTCTTCGTGCTGCCCGCGCTCGCCTCCATCAACCCCGGGGCGGCCGAGGCGATGGTGCGGTACCGGGCGCACCGGCTCGACGCTGCGCGCGCGATCGCCCGGCGCCTGGGCGGAGCCGGAGCGCGTTTCCCGTGGGAGTCGGCCGCCGACGGCACCGACGTGACCCCGTCGTCGGGCTCGCTCGGCGGGCAGGTGGTGGCGATCCGCACCGGTCAGCAGGAGGAGCACATCACCGCGGACGTGGCATGGGGCGCCGCGTTCTGCTCCGAGTGGTGCGGCGAGCCGGTGACGCCGGACTCGGCCGCGGGCCGGCTGCTGGTCGAGACCGCGCGGTACTGGCTGTGGCGGTGCGACCGCGGGGCGGACCGGCAGGCTCACCTGCGTGGTGTGATCGGGCCGGACGAGTACCACGAACAGGTCGACGACAACGCCTTCACCAACGTGATGGCGCGCTGGAACCTGCGCCGTGCGGCGCACGTGGTGGACCCGAGCGGCCGTAGCCGCGAGGCCCGGGCGTGGCGGCACACCGCCGACACGCTGGTCGACGGCTTCGACCACCGCACCCGGCGGTACGAGCAGTTCGCCGGCTACGACCGGCTGGAGCCGCTGACCGTCGCCGACGTCGGCACCCCGCCGCTCGCGGCCGACCTGCTGCTCGGCTCACGGCGGGTGGCCGGCTCCCAGCTGATCAAGCAGCCGGACGCGCTGATGCTGCACTACCTGGTCCCGGACGAGACCGAGCCCGGCTCGCTCGGGCCGAACCTGGACTTCTACGGCCCGCGCACGGCGCACGGTTCCTCGCTGTCGCCGGCGGTCAGCGCCGCGCTGCTGGCCCGCGCCGGCCGACCGGACGACGCGCTGGCGATGCTGCGACTGGCCGTGTCGATCGACCTGGCCGACCGCACGGGAACCACCGCGGGCGGGCTGCACATGGCCACGCTCGCCGGCGTGTGGCGCGCCCTGCTGGCCGGCTTCGCGGGGGTGCGGGTCGTCGGGGGGCAGGTGCTGCTCGACCCCGTCATGCCGTCGGCCTGGGGCACCTTTGAGGTGCGGTTCCGCGCGCTGGGGCGCCGGCTACGGGTGCGGCTCGAGGCGAACCGGTTGCGGGTGGAGACGGACGGGCCGGTCACGGTGCGCATCCCCGGCAGCCCGCCCCGGCGCGTCTCGACCGTCACCGTCCTCACGCTGCCCGGAGAGGGGGCGGGTCGATGACAGACCTGGTGACGCTCGCCGACGGTGGCCCGGTGTCGGCGACGGCGCAGTCGCTGGCCGAGGTCCTGCGGGCACGGGTCAGGCCGGTGCCCGTCGAGGGCGGGCTGGACGACGCCGACCTCGCGCGGCGGCTGGTCGCCGCGCTCGGCGACCCCGGTGCCGTCGCCGGCGCGCTCGCCGCGCCCGGGGAGCCCGACGCCCCCGGCTGGTCGGTCATCGCCCGCGCGGACAAGCCCGTGCTGCTCGTGCCGCCACACACCGGCGCGGGGCGTGCCCGCATCGGCCGGGCGTTGCTTCCGCTGGACGGGCGCCCGGAATCGGCCCAGGCCGTGCGGGAGTTCGCCGCGCTGCTGGATCTCGCCGGCGTGCGGCTGCTCGTCCTGCACGTGTTCGACGCGACGACGGTGCCGCTGTTCTGGGACCAGCGCACCCACGCCCACTCGGCCTGGACCGCCGAGTTCCTGCACCGCTGCGGTACCCCGCCCGGTACCCGCATCGAGTTGCGCAGCGGCGTGCCCGCCGAGCACGTGCACACCGTGGCGCGGGCCGAGGACGTCGACCTGATCGTGCTGGGCTGGTCGCGCGTGACCGGCGCGGGGCGCGCCCGGACCGTGCGCGAGTCGGTGTTGTACGCGCCGGCGCCGGTGGTGCTGCTGCCGGTCGGCCCGGCGAGCGGCACGGGGGCCGCAGGGGCCGCGGCGGACGCAGCAGGCTGACGGGCCCTCGGCCCCGTCCCGCCCGGGTGCGGGAACGGGCCCCGGCGGGCCGTTGGCCCCTGCTCGCGCGGGGGCCCCGGCGGTGGACTGGCACCAGGTAGCAACCGCCGATCACCCCGGGAGCGACGATGCGGATCGGACTGATCGCCCCGCCGTGGGTGCCGGTCCCGCCACCGGCGTACGGCGGCACCGAGGTGGTCGTCGACAACCTGGCGCGCGGCCTGCGCCGGCTGGGTCACGACGTGCGGCTGTTCACCGTCGGCACGTCGACGTGCCCGGTGCCCCGCGCTCACCTGTACCCGGACCCGATCGAGCCGATGGGGGAGGGCAACCGCGAGGCGGCGCACGTGCTGGCGGCCTACGAGGAGTTGCGCGGCGTGGACGTCATCCACGACCACACCATGCTCGGGCCGCTGATCGGCGCCGCGGCGGCCCGGCGCGGCCCGCCGGTGGTCGTGACCGCGCACGGCCCGTTCACGCCCGATGCCCGGCGCATCTTCGCGGCGGCCGCGACCCGGGCGGCGATCGTGGCGATCTCGCACGACCAGGCGCGCCGCGCGGGGCCGGTCCCGATCACCGCCGTGATCCACCACGGCATCGACCTGGACCTCTACCGGGCCGGGCCGGGCGGCGGCGGGTACTTGCTGTTCATCGGCCGCATGTCGCCGGACAAGGGCGTGCACCGTGCCGTGCGGGTGGCCCGCCGCTGCGGCGTGCCGCTACGCATCGTCACCAAGATGCGAGAGCCCGCCGAGCGGGCCTACTTCGACGAGGTCGTCGCCCCGATGCTCGACCCGGCCGACGA
>SCQZ01000041.1 GCA_004299665.1 Jatrophihabitans sp. | reverse complement strand
TCCACATCTTGGACTCCGGCTCGGACCCCGGCTCGATGCGCACGACGGCGCGCCGCGACGGCACGGACTGGGTCCTCAACGGGTCCAAGATGTGGATCACGAACGGCTCGATCGCGGACGTCGCGGTCGTCTGGGCCCGCACCGAGGAGGGCATCCGCGGCTTCCTCGTCGAGCGCGGCATGCCCGGCTTCACCACGCAGGACGTCCACCACAAGATCTCGCTGCGGGCGTCGGTGACCAGCGGACTGTCCTTCGACGACGTGCGGCTGCCGGCGGAGGCGATGCTGCCGGAGGCGCGGGGGCTGCGGGGCCCGCTGGGATGCCTGACCGAGGCCCGGTTCGGGATCGTCTGGGGCGTCACCGGCGCGGCCCGGGACGCGCTGGCCGCGACCGTGGACTACGCGACCACCCGCACCCAGTTCGGCAGGCCGATCGCCGGGTTCCAGCTCACCCAGAAGAAGCTCGCCGACCTCGCGGTGCAGTTGCAGCAGATGCAACTCACCGCGCGCCGGCTCGGCGAACTCAAGGACGACGGCCGGATCAGGCCGCACCAGGTGAGCTTCGGCAAGTTCGCCAACGTCCGCGGGGCGCTGGAGATCTGCCGTGAGGCCCGCTCGATCCTCGGCGGCAGCGGCATCACCACCGAGTACCCGGTGCTGCGCCATGCGGTGAACCTGGAGACGGTCTACACCTACGAGGGCACCCACGAGGTGCACACCCTCGTGCTCGGCTCGCAGCTCACCGGCCTCGACGCGTTCCGGTGACCCGCCGGCGCATCGCCGGTGCGCTGGCCGCCGTGACCGTGGCGCTGGTCCTGGCCGGATGCGCGACGGGCGGCGCGCCCGGGGCCGCCGGCAGCACCCACCCGCCGAGATCGGCGTCGCCCTCGCCGTCCTCGCCGTCCTCCGTGGCCGTGCCGTCCGCGTCGCAGCCCGCCACGACATCCGGATCCGCCCCGACGACGGCCGCGGCTCCGCGGTCCACGACGGACCCGCCGCCGCCCGCGCCACCGGCGGCCGGGGCGCCGGTCATCGTGATCGACCCGGGCCACAGCGTCACCGTCGGCGGCACCGACCCCGCCACCGGGCTGAACGTGGCCGACTACGAGAACGAGCCGGAGATGCGCGACGTCTTCGACGTCGCGCTGCTCGTGCGCCAGCAGCTCACCGCGGCGGGGTACCGGGTGATCCTCACCAAGACCTCGGTCGAGGCGCCCACCAACCTCGGCACCCGCGCGCGGATCGCCAACGACGCCCACGCGGCCCTGGCGCTGAGCATCCACGACCAGGCCGGGTCCAACGGGGGCATCGGGTTCACGGCGGGCAACAACATCGTCTACTACCAGGCGGTCGGCGACTACCGCATCAACCCGGCCGGTACCAAGATCACCTTCACCGACGCCGCGGTCGCGAGCCTGAGCCAGCGGTACGCGCAGGTCTTCCAGCGCCAGCGGGCCGCGGCGCAGGGCACGGCGGTGCGGCTGCAGGGCAACACCGGTTACGACCTGGGCGGGCGCGGTCTGCAGGCCGGCGACATCTGGATCGTGCAACTGCTCGCCCGCGTGCCCTGGGTGTACAACGAGGCCGGCGGCAACAGTGCGGGCATGGTGGGGCTGAGCACCGCCGACAAGCAGCGCTACGCCGACGGCCTGGTCGCGGCCGTCGAGGCGTGCGTGCCGATCTCGCGCTGACTCTCACCGGCCCCCAACCTCGCCGAGGCGGCGTTCGAGGAACGCACGCTCGGCCGTGTTCTCCGTGAGCAGCAGGGCCTCCTCGTACGCGGCGCAGGCATCGGGCAGCCGGCCCAGCCGGCGCAGCATGTCGGCCCGCGCGGCCGCCAGGTAGCCGTAACCGGCCAGGTGCGGCCGGTCGGCCAGCCGCTCGAGTTCGGCGAGCCCGGCAGCCGGGCCCTGCGCGAAGCCGACGGCGACGGCGCGGTTGAGCTCCGTCACCGGCGACGGGGCGAGGCGGACCAGCACCTGGTAGAGGGCGACGATCTCGCCCCAGTCGGTCGCCTCCCAGGTCGCTGCCTCGTCGTGCACCGCGGCGATGGCCGCCTCGACCGCGTACCGGCTCACCGGCCGGGCCCCCAGCGCCGTGCGCGCGAGCGCGACGCCCTCGGCGATCATCGCCCGGTCCCACCGGCGGCGATCCTGCTCGGCCAGCAGCAGCAGTTCCCCGTGGCCGCCGACCCGGCTCTCGCGGCGCGCGTCGGTGAGCAGCAGCAGCGCGAGCAGCCCCGCCACGCCGGTGTCGGCGGGCAGCAGACCGCGCAGCATGCGCGCCAGCCCGATCGCGCGGTCGAGCAGGTCAGCACGCACGGGTCCGTCCCCGGCCGGCGGGGCGTGCCCGGTGGTGAAGATCAGGTACACCACGGCGAGCACCGCCGACACCCGCTCGGGCAGGTCGGCGGCGACGGGGATCCGGTACGGGATGCGCGCGCCCGCGATCTTCTTCTTGGCGCGCGTGATGCGCGCCGCCATGGTGGACTCGCTCACCA
>SCQZ01000385.1 GCA_004299665.1 Jatrophihabitans sp. | reverse complement strand
GCGGAGCCGAACTACATCCAGCCGGAGTTGGATGACGCCGACGCGTCGGGCACAGAGCCGAACTACGTCGAGGTGACGACCGGGGCAGCCGAAGCGGAACCGAAATACGTGCAGGAACTCGCATCGGCACGCGACTCCGACGCCGAGGCGAACGACGCAGAGCTACCCGTCGCGGCAACGTCCGCGGTTGCGCCGGCTCGCGCCTCCCGGCCCGTCCGGGCGACGGGCACCGGGGACTCCCGTCGTCACCGCGCCTGGATCGTCTCCAAGCTCGGTCCCGCCTACGACAACGAGACCAGCAAGTCGCAGCAGGCGTTCGCGGCGGTCATCGAGACCAACGTCAATCGCGTGGTCAAGTCCTGGCAGGCCCTGCAGATCCTGCAGCCCGCGGTGCAGAACCCGGGGCCGGACGCAGGGGATGGCGCCCGCAACGCGGCCCTGTCCCAGGTCGGCCCGCTCCGCCCGGGACTGCGCGAGTCCCTGGAGACGCTGTCCCTGACCGAACTGACCGCCGCGGTCCGCGAGCTGCATTCCCATTTCCTGCAGTGGCTGCGGCGCCAGGACTTCGCGATCCAGCCGAACGGCGACATCGCCCGCCTGCCGAACGGCGAGATCGACATGTCGGCCCGGACGGTGCAGTACCACGACCGGCCGCAGGACCAGGAACGGACCAAGGTCGAGTTCAAGTCGGGTGTCCTGTGCCGCGGCGAGAAGTCCGACACCCCGGGCCCGGTGGACACCGGCGGCAGCGTCACGCAGTTCTCCGGTCCGGGATGGGAGATCTTCGTCGTGAGCCCCGACGGCGAGATCCACATGACCTCGCACAAGATCGGGAAGGTGCATCACTCGAGCCTGCTCGCCGGCGGTGACGTGGCACTCGGCGGCGAGTTGATGGTCAGGAACGGCAAGATCGTCAAGATGACCAACAAGAGCGGTCACTACATGCCCGGGAAGGTGCAGTTCCAGCAATTCCTGCACCACCTGCGCAAGGACGGCGTCGGCCTCGACTTCGCGATCTCCGGATTCGGCGTGCCCGACGGGACCACGGCCGCGGACCTGGCCACCGGGGTGAACAGCAGGGGCAAGGTCAAGTCCTCGAAGTCGTACCACACGCGAAAGCTCAAGGCGATGTGGGACGGCTGGGAGGACGCGCTAGGGGAGGACGCGCTCGAGGACGCGCTCACCCGGTTGGGCTGGAAGGGGGACGCAGAGTTCGGTCTCGAAGATGCTGCGGGCCAGCCGATCGACGAGAGCATCGCGATCAAGGAACTGAAGCGTGAGCTGGGACGCGCGCCCCGCAAGCGCCGCGAGAAGGCGAGTCCGCAGGCGGACCCGAGGATCACGTGGGGTTGAGGGCGGTCGGCCTGGGTATCGCCGACGTCCTGCGCGCGACGGACCTGGACGAACTGGCGGCGATCGTCGCGTCCTACCGGCCGGCCAGGGGCGACGCCGCGGTCGTGCGGGGGGTCCTCGACCGGTGGGAGGACCGGCAGGCGATCGGCAACCTGCTGCTGCACCCTGCCCTGGTCCCGGCGGATCTGCGCGCGCCCGTTCTGCTGCGCGCGCTGGGCGACGCTGTGCCGTACCTACGCCTCGCGGCCGCCGCCGGTGCCGGCGGTCTGGACGTCCGGGAACTCGCGGGGGCGGACCGGGACGCACTCGTTGTCGCGCTGCTGGCCACCGTCGACGGGCCGGAGGATCTCATCGCGACCAGGGCCGCGGCGAGCCTCGGTGCCGTGGCCGTGCCCGCCGATGCGGGGGGCATCGTCGCGCTGCTGGCG
>SCQZ01000384.1 GCA_004299665.1 Jatrophihabitans sp. | reverse complement strand
GGGAAGATCGCCGCCGCGCCGGCCGCGCGCAGCTCCTCGAAGTCCTGCGGCGGGATCACGCCCCCGACGACGACGAGGATGTCCGGGCGCCCCTGCGCGGCCAGCGCGTCCCGCAGCGCCGGAACCAGCGTCAGGTGCCCGGCGGCGAGCGAGTTCACGCCCACGACGTGCACGTCCGCCTCAACCGCCTGGCGTGCAACCTCCTCCGGCGTCTGGAACAGCGGGCCGACGTCGACGTCGAAGCCGAGGTCGGCGAACGCGGTCGCGATCACCTTCTGGCCGCGGTCGTGGCCGTCCTGGCCCATCTTCGCCACCAGGATGCGCGGCCGGCGGCCCTGCTCCTCGGCGAACGCGTCGGCCGCGGCGCGCGCCTCGTCGATCGTGCTCACGGCGCCAGCCTCCTCCCGGTACACCCCGGAGATCGTGCGGATCGTCGCCGAGTGACGCCCGTACACCCGCTCCAGCGCCTCGGAGATCTCCCCGACCGTCGCCTTGGCCCGCGCCGCGTCGATCGCCAGGGCCAGCAGGTTTCCCCGCCCGGGGCTCCCGGCAGCGGCGGTCAGCGCGTCCAGGGTGCGCGCCACGTCGCCGGGGTCGCGCTCCTCGCGCAGCCGCCGCAGCTTGTCGGCCTGCTCGGCGCGCACGGCGGAGTTGTCCACCTTCAGCACGTCGATCAGCTCCTCGCCGGCGGGGCGGTACTTGTTCACGCCGATGACGGGCTGGCGACCGGAGTCGATGCGCGCCTGCGTGCGGGCGGCGGCCTCCTCGATGCGCAGCTTCGGCAGTCCGGCGTCGATCGCCTTGGCCATGCCGCCGGCCGCCTCGACCTCACCGATGTGCTCCCAGGCCCGCTGCGCGAGGTCGTGTGTGAGCCTCTCGACGTAGTACGAGCCGCCCCACGGGTCGATCACGCGGGTGGTGCCGGACTCCTGCTGCAGCACCAGTTGGGTGTTGCGGGCGATGCGCGCGGAGAAGTCCGTCGGCAGCGCCAGCGCCTCGTCGAGCGCGTTGGTGTGCAGCGACTGCGTGTGGCCCTGCGTCGCCGCCATCGCCTCGATGCAGGTACGGACGACGTTGTTGAACACGTCCTGCGCGGTCAGCGACCAGCCGGAGGTCTGCGAGTGCGTGCGCAGCGACAGCGACTTGTCGTTGCGCGGTGCGAACTGCTTGATCAGCTTCGCCCACAGCAGCCGTGCCGCGCGCAGCTTGGCGACCTCCATGAAGAAGTTCATGCCGATCGCCCAGAAGAAGGACAGCCGCGGCGCGAACGCGTCGATGTCCAGCCCGGCGGCCAGCCCCGCACGGACGTATTCGACCCCGTCGGCGAGTGTGTAGGCGAGCTCCAGGTCGGCGGTCGCCCCGGCCTCCTGGATGTGGTAGCCGGAGATCGAGATCGAGTTGAACTTCGGCATGCGCTGCGAGGTGAACTCGAAGATGTCCGAGATGATCCGCATCGACGGCCCGGGCGGGTAGATGTAGGTGTTGCGGACCATGAACTCCTTGAGGATGTCGTTCTGGATGGTGCCGGCGAGTTGCTCCGGCCGGACCCCCCGTTCCTCGGCCGCGACGACGTACAGAGCCATGATCGGCAGCACGGCGCCGTTCATCGTCATCGACACGCTCATCCGGTCCAGCGGGATGCCGTCGAACAGTTGCCGCATGTCGTAGATCGAGTCGATGGCGACGCCCGCCATGCCGACGTCGCCGATCACGCGCGGGTTGTCCGAGTCGTAGCCGCGGTGCGTCGGCAGGTCGAAGGCGATCGAGAGCCCCTTCTGACCCATCGCCAGGTTGCGCCGGTAGAAGGCGTTGGACTCGGCCGCGGTGGAGAAACCCGCGTACTGACGGATCGTCCACGGCTGGTTGACGTACATCGTCGGGTACGGCCCGCGCAGGAACGGCGCGATGCCCGGGTAGGTCGCCAGGAAGTCGCAGCCATCCAGGTCCGGCGCCGCGTACAACCGCTTGACGGCGATGCCCTCGGGAGTCTGCCACGCGGCGCCGTCGGGGGCCGGCGCGTCCTGCGACACCGAGCTCTCCGGTGTCGCAGCGCCGGCCAGTGTCGCTGCGCCGAAGTCGGGTATCGAGGTCATGCCGGCACCCCCAGCAGGTCCAGCGCGTCCCGGAGCACGGCGAGGGCGTCGCAGCCGACGAAGATCGACCCGTCGGCGCCGGGGACCGGGGCCTTGCCCGCCACCAGGACGCGCCGGGCGCCCGCGTCGCGCAGCGCCCGGACCAGGTCGGCACCGGACTCGCCGTAGAGCCGGTCCGACGAGCAGATGACCGCCAGCGGCGTCTGCGCGGCGCGGAAGGCGGTCACGATCGCACCGACCTCCCCCGCGCCCGTCACGGCGGCGATGCCGC
>SCQZ01000007.1 GCA_004299665.1 Jatrophihabitans sp. | reverse complement strand
TCCCCCGAGTTGTCCGCGCTTCCCCGCCGCCCGCGGCGGGGAAGCGCGGACAAGTTGACGCGCAGTCAGGAGGGTCCCGATGACCACCGCGCTGTTCACCGACCGCTACGAGCTCACCATGCTCGGTTCGGCGCTGCGCGACGGCACCGCGCAGCGCCGCTGCGTGTTCGAGGTGTTCGCCCGGCGGCTGCCCGACGGGCGCCGGTACGGCGTCGTCGCCGGCACCGGGCGGCTCCTGCAGGCGCTGGCCGCGTTCCGCTTCGACGCCGCGACGATCGACCGGCTGCGGGCGGACGGGGTCGTCGACGACGACACCGCGCGATTCCTGGCCGGGTACCGCTTCCGCGGCGACCTCGACGGGTACCCGGAGGGGGAGCTGTACTTCCCGTACTCGCCGGTCCTGACCGTCTCCGGCACCTTCGCCGAGGCCGTCGTCCTCGAGACCCTGGCGCTGAGCATCTACAACCACGACTGCGCGGTCGCGTCGGCGGCGGCACGGATGGTGACCGCGGCGGGCGGGCGGCCGATCATCGAGATGGGGTCGCGTCGCACCCACGAGCAGGCGGCGGTCGCGGCGGCCCGGGCCGCCTACATCGCCGGCTTCGCCTCGAGCTCCAACCTCGCCGCCGGCGTGCGGTTCGGCGTCCCGACGGCGGGCACCGCCGCCCACGCCTTCACATTGCTGCACGACGAGGAGCGATCCGCCTTCGCCGCGCAGGTCGCCTCCCTCGGTGTCGGCACGACGCTGCTGGTGGACACGTACGACATCAGCCGGGGCATCGCCACGGCCGTCGAGGTGGCCGGCACCGCGCTCGGCGCGGTGCGCATCGACTCCGGCGACCTGGGTGTCATGGCAGCTCAGGCCCGCGAACAGCTCGACGCGCTCGGCGCTACGGGCACCCGCATCGTCGTCAGCGGCGACCTGGACGAGTTCTCCATCGCCGCGCTCGCCATCGCACCGGTCGACGCCTACGGTGCGGGGACCGCGGTGGTCACCGGCTCCGGTGCTCCGACGGCGGAGATGGTGTTCAAGCTCGTGGAGGTCGACGGGCGGCCGGTCGCCAAGCGATCCGAGCACAAGGCGAGCGCCGGTGGCCGCAAGACCGCGCTGCGGGCGGCGAAGCCGACCGGCACGGTGACCGAGGAGATCGTGCTGCCGGGACGTGTCGATCCCGCGGACGGCGAGCGCGCGCTGCAGGTGCCGCTGATGCGCGGCGGCGACCCGGTGCCCGAGCTCGGCGGGCTGGAGCGGGCCCGCGATCACCTGCGGGCGGCGCTGGTGACCCTGCCGTGGGACGGGCTCAAGCTGTCCCGCGGCGAACCGGCGATCCCGACCCGTCGCGGCTGACCTACGCTCGGCCCCGTGAGGACCGAGCGACATCTGGTGGAGCGAGCGTGAGGACCGAGCGACATCTGGTGGAGCGAGCGTGAGGACCGAGCGACATCTGGTGGAGCGAGCGTGAGGACCGAGCGACATCTGGTGGAGCGAGCATGAGTACCGCCGTGATCGTGGTCGACGTGCAGAACGACTTCTGCGACGTGGGCGTACCTGCCGCCGATGGGGGCATAGATGGGGGCATGGCCGGCGGGGGTGGCTCGCTGGCCGTGGCGGGCGGCAGCGCCGTCGCCGCGGCGATCAGCGCCCGGCTGGCCGCCGGTGGCTTCGACCACGCCGTCGCCACCCGCGACCACCACGTCGACCCGGGCGCCCACTTCGCCGACCGGCCCGACTTCGCGACCACGTGGCCGGCCCACTGCGTCGTCGGAACCCCCGGCGTCGAACTGCACGCCTCGCTGGACCGCACCGCGATCGAGGCGGTGTTCGACAAGGGCGAGTACGCCGCCGCGTACTCCGGCTTCGAGGGGCGCTGCGACGGCGAGGCGCTGGGCGACTGGCTGCGGGACCACGGCGTAGATGCGGTGGAGGTCGTGGGCATCGCCACCGACCACTGCGTGCGGGCCACAGCCCTCGACGCGGCCCGCGAGGGTTTCGCGACGACCGTACGGCTGGACCTGACGGCCGGCGTCGCCCGCGCCACGGTCGAGGCCGCGCTCGCGGAGCTGGCCGCGGCCGGGGTGAGGCTCGTGGGCACGCCCGTCGTGGGCGGCTGATCACGGGCCGCCCCGGCCGTCACCGTCAGCCCCGCCTACTGGGAGAACGGGCCGCGACCCGATAGCTTTCTGAACCATGACACAGCCGCCGTACCCGAACCAGCCGCCGCCGGCGGGCGGTCCGCCGTACCCGGGCGGGCCCCCGGCATACGGCGGGCAGCAACCCCCCGCATATGGCGGGCAGCAACCCCCCGCATATGGCGGGCAGCAACCCCCCGCGTACGGCGGGCAGCAACCCCCCGCGTACGGCGGGCAGCAACCCCCCGCGTACGGCGGGCAGCAACCCCCCGCGTAC
>SCQZ01000006.1 GCA_004299665.1 Jatrophihabitans sp. | reverse complement strand
ACCGGGGTGTAGCCGTCGTGGGCGAGGGCTGGGCTGACTTCGCGGATGACGTTGCCGATGGTTCGGCGGCTGACGGCGAGCAGTTCGGCGAGGGTGTCTTGGCTGCATAGTCCGCGCTGGTAGAGGACGGTCGCCAGGATGCGTTCGTCGGGAGTGATCTTCTGTGTGAAGACGCCGCCGCGGGCGCCTGGGAGGGTTTCGCCGCCACGGCGGCGGTGCCGGTGTCGCTCGCCGCGGGCTTCGAGCACGGTGCGGACGCGGGCGGTCATGGCGGTGAGGTCGGCGAGGGGCATGCCGGTCAATGCGGGGTGGGCGAGCAGTTGCCCGATTCGGGATCGTGCGGGGAGGGGCCGGTCGCTGGCCGCGTAGTCGCGCAGGTCGGCAGCGGTTTTGAACCGTAGCGTCGCCGGGCTGATGTGGATGGTGTTCTCGCCCAGCAGTTGCCGGGTTTCGGAGATGATCAGCCCGATGGGCATGTCGCTGACGCCGAGGAGCTCGCCCAGTACTTTCTGGGAACACACCTGCCGTTGGTAGACGACGGTGATCAGCACCGCGTCGGCGGGGGTGAAGATGCGTGTGCTGCCGGCGCCACGGGCTCGGCGGCGTGGGCCTCCCCGCTGTTCGAAGCGGCGTTGCGCTGCTTGGGCGTGCTGCGCGGGGGCGAGTCTCTCGGCGAGCGCGGCGAGCTGAGGTGCGCTCATGCCGGTGATCCGCTCGTCGGCCAGCAGGTGCAGTGCTTCGGCCCGGTTGCGGGCTCGCGCGTCGGCGGTGACCGGCACTGTCTTGGTGCCGGTGGACGCGATCGTGTAGTTCCATTCTCCGTGGTGCTCGTGTGGGTGGATCGGGAGCTGCTGAAGTTCCTGCTTGGAGATCGCGATCCCCAGCGGGTAGGTGTTCTCGTCCAGTTCGGCGTGCACGTTCAGCCCGCGCCGGGTGCGGGTGGTGTTGATCGTGGCGAGGACGACCTCGTGGCTGGTCAACGGTCGTCCCCGCCAATTCAGGGTGATCGCCGAGAACAGCCGGTGCTCGATCTTGTTCCACTTGCTGGTGCCAGGTGGGAAGTGACAGACGGTGATCTGCAGCCCCGCTTCGGCGGCGAACGCGGCGAGTTCGGCCTTCCAGAGCCGGTAACGGTAGCTGTTGGACCCGCCCGCGTCGGCGGTGATCAGCAGTCGGCTGGCCTCGGGATACTCGAGAGTTCCTGACTGGTGCCACCAGCGTTGGATCGAGGCGACCGCGAACGCCGACGTGTCGTGATCGACTCCGACGTTGACCCAGCCGGTGTCGGCGGCGATGTCGTAGATGCCGTACGGCACCGCCAGCGGCACGTCCGGCCCGGTGGTGAAGAAGCTGTGGTCCTCGACCTCGACCGGGTCGCCCCTGGGCCGCCATTCTCGACCTGCGGCGGGCAGTTGTCCCAGTTGCTCCTTCTTCTTCGCGTCCACGCTGATCACTGGCTGACCGTCGCCCTGGTGAGCCTTGACCTGCTCGTTGATGTAACGGAACTGGGCATCGCGATCGGGGTGCTGCACGCCCTCGAGGGTTTTCGACGTCGACTGCAAACTGAACCCGTTGGCCTTCAACAACCGCCCGACCGTCGGCGCCGAGACCGCATGCCCGGATCGGGACAACTCGTCGGCCAAGTGCCGCAACGACTTCGTCGTCCAGCGCAGCGGCGACATCGGATCGCCCCGCTCGTCGGGCTCCACCAGCCGCAGCAGCGCCACGACCAGACCCGGGTCGCGGCGCGACGCCGGTTTGCGGCCCCCACCCGGGCGGCGTGAACGCCCGACCGGCAACGACGAATCCGCCGCCTCCAGCTCGCCCACCCCGGCCCGCACCGTCGCCTCGCTGACCCCCGCCGCCACGGCAACCGCGCGAACGCCTCCGTGCCCGATCAGCCGGGCCTCGGTTGCCATCGCCAACCGCTTCTGCCGCTCGTCCAAGTACGGCAGCAGCACCCCGAACCGGCGGGACAGCTGATCACGCAGCAGCACATCGACGGCCATACCACATCATCGGCCACCCTGAACCAAAAGCACAAGTTAATTCGTTACGCTCCCGTGCGGCGCCCTACGTGCGCAAGGGCCCGCCGCACCCGGTGCTGCGGCTGCTGGGCCCGGTGGTGATCGCCTCCAGCGTCGCCGTTCTCGGGACCGGCATCGGCCTGGTCTACGTCGGTCCCCAGCACCGCGAGCCGCTGCTCACGCTGCACCAGGGCAGCTTCGTCGTCTGGTTCGTCGCCATGTCCGTGCATGTGCTCGGCCACGTCCTGGACGCCGGGGCCACCACCTGGCGCGAACTGCGCGACCCGCACGCCGTGCCCGCGACACGCCACCGGCGCTGGCGCACGCTGGCGGTCACGGCGTCGCTGGTGGCCGGTGTCGCGCTGGCCACCGCCGTGATGCCCGCGGCCCATTCCTGGACGCTGCCGCGCCCGGACGACCTGCGCGGCCTGTCCCACTCCGTCGGCGCCGGCGCGGGCGGGCACGGCCTCGCGGCGACGTTCCGGGCGCAGGGCAGGTCCGGCTGAGCGGCTCCGCTGTCGACAGCGCGCGGCGGCCCGTGTCTACTGTGCCCATGCCGTCAACAGTCGACTCCCACGAACCTCTCACGATGTCCGGGCGGGTACAGGTCGTGGTGGCGCATCCCGACGACGAGACGTTCGGGTGCGGATCGCTGCTGCTGCACGCCCGCGCCGCGGGCGCCACCACCGCCGTGTGCTGCGCGACCCGCGGCGAGGCCGGCGGCACCGGCGCGGACCTCGGGGCGGTGCGCGAGCGCGAGTTGCGCGAGGCCGCCGCGGTGCTGGGTGTGGATCACGTCGATCTGCTGGGTTTCCTGGACTCGGGCATGAGCGGCCCGGCGGCCCCGGCGACGCTCGTGGGGGCGCCGGTCGTCGACGTGACGGCGAGCGTCCGGGCCGCCGTGGACGCCTTCGGGCCGGACGTCCTGGTCACCCTCGACGCGAGCGACGGCCACCGCGACCACGCCCGGATCCGCGACGTCACGATCGCCGTCGCCCGGCCCGCGAGCGCGCGATCTGCGTGCACGCCTCACAGACCTCCCCGTACGACGGCCTGCCGGAGGACCTGCGGCGGGCGTTCCTGGCCGACGTGCACCTGCGCGCGGTGGACATGACCGCTCCCTGAGACCGCGGCCGGGCCGGGAACGGCGCGGCTGTGTCACGCTGCTTGCAACGCGGTCGGTGCGGCGGAGGAGGTGCCGGCATGACGGACGGGATGCACGTACTGTCCGCGTCTCCGCAGGCGAACGTCCTGGCCACGCTGCTGACCCAGACGCTGCGGTGCTCGGTCACCAGCGCGACCGGCCCTGCGGACCTGGTGCGGGCCTTCGCGAGCACGACGCGCTTCGACGTCGCCGTCGTGGACCTGAGCTGGAGCGCCCGGGACCTGGAGTTCCGCTTCGACGGCTTCGACGTGCTGCAGATGATGCAGGACAGCGCCCGCACGACACCGGTGATCTTCGCGGCCCTGGGCCTGCGCATCGAGCAGGACTTCGTCGACGAGATCCCCGCGCATCCGGAGGTCGCCGGCCTGATCCGCAAGGCAGGCGGGCCGCGGCTGGTGATCGAGGCGGTCCAGATCGGTGCGGCCGGGCGCCGCCTGCCCCCGGGCAGGTACCCGCTGGGAGCCCGCACCGACGGCTACGCCCTCAGCGGGTACTTCGGCTCCGGGCGCAGGGGACGGACGGCGGGGCTGCTGGCCGGTGCGGTCGCGAGCGGCCGGACGTTCGACGCGCGCAGCCTGCAGCAGGCGACCGGCATCCCGCTCAACACGGCGAACAAGCTGACCGCCTACCTCGCCCCGCTGATCCGGGCACGGTCGGAGGTGCTGGAGGGCTCGCCGGTCACCGCCGCCGTGGTGTACCGGTGGTGCGGCGAGCACGCGCACTACCTGCTCAGCTGGTGCCGCAGGCACGGATTCGCCGAGGTCGCCACCCGCTTCGTCCTGTGACCGTGCCTACCGGCATCTGAGCGAGTGGCGTGCCTTCGAGGCGATCCGGACGCCCGGATGCAAAGATGGGCGGATGGTCGCAGTGCAGGCGTCACCCGACGCCGGCCGCACCCGACACCAGCGCTTCGGCGGCCTGCTGCCCCATCGCCTGCTGCGGTGGCGGCGCCCGCTGTGGTGGCAGGAACTGGCGATCATCGCGATCGGCTACTGGCTCTACACACTCGGCCGCAACGCCGTGCCCGAGCAGGCCACCATCGCACTGCGGCACGGACGCAGCATCCAGCACCTGCAGGACGGGCTGCACCTGAACTTCGAGTTGTCCGTCAACCACTTCATCGCGCGCAACGAGTGGCTGGCGCAGATCCTGGACTACTACTACGCGACGCTGCACTTCTTCATCACGATCGGCGTGATGGTGTGGCTGTTCCGCCGCCGGCCCCACATCTACCGCGGCGCCCGCACCGTCCTGGTGGCGACGACCCTGCTCGGCCTGCTCGGCTTCTACCTGTACCCGCTCGCGCCGCCGCGGCTGCTGCCCCGGTTCGGTTACGTGGACACGCTGGCGAAGTTCCACACCTGGGGATCGCTGGCCGAGCCGTCGATCGCGTCGCACTCCAACCAGTACGCGGCCATGCCGAGCCTGCACATCGCGTGGGCGCTCTGGTGCGGGCTGGCGATCTTCGCCTGCGCCTGGCGTCGCTGGGTCAGGCTGCTGGGCCTGCTGTACCCCGTCGGCACCCTGATCGTGATCGTCGGGACCGCGAACCACTTCATCATCGACGCCGTCGGGGGGGTGATGGTGGTCGGCGTCGCCTTCGCGATCCAGTGGGTCCTGTCCGGCCACGGCGCGTTCGTCCCCCCGCTGGACGCGCCGGACTTCTCGGTCGACGACGCCACCCGCGAGGCCGGACTCGCCACCCGGCGCTGACCGCAGGCGTCAGCGCGGCCCGTAGAACACGGACTCCACGACCGCCCGCGCCCGCCGGGCGGTGCGGCGGTACTCGTCGACCAACTCGCCCGGGTCGAACCCGGACCGGTACCCCAGCGCGCGCCCCACGCCCACCAGCGCGCTGCCGTGGTGCGGGATCTGGTCCTCGGCCCGGTCCCTCACCAGCATGATCGCGTTGCGGATCCGGGTGGCCAGCCGCCAGGCCGAGGCCAGCGCGAGGCCCTGTGCCCGGTCGAGCAGGCCCTCGGCCACGGCCGCGTCGATCGCGTCGAGGGTGCGGGTGGTGCGCAGTCCGGGCACCCGCGCCCCGTGCTGCAACTGCAGCAGCTGGACGGTCCATTCGACATCGGACAGGCCGCCGCGCCCGAGCTTGAGATGGGTGGTCGGATCCGCGCCGCGCGGGAGCCGTTCGGCGTCGATGCGTCCCTTGATGCGCCGGATCTCTCCTAGCTGGGCGGCGTCGAGCCCACCCGCCCGGTAGCGGACGGGATCGACGAGCGCGACGAACCGGCGGCCGACGTCGGCGTCCCCGGCAACGAAGCGGGCCCGCAGCAGCGCCTGGGTCTCCCACGGCTGCGACCACCGCTCGTAGTACCGGGCGTAGGACGCCAGCGATCGCGCGAGCGGCCCGTCGCGCCCCTCGGGGCGCAGGTCGGCGTCGACGGCGAGCGGCGGGTCGGGCGACGACGGTGCCGCCAGCAAGGCGCGCAGCCGGGTCGCGACCTCCAGCGCCGGCCGCGCCCCCGGCTCCGCCCCGGACTCGTCGTACACGAACATCACGTCCGCGTCCGAGCCGTAGCCGATCTCGGCCCCGCCGAGACGCCCCATCGCGATGACGGCGAGCCGCAGCGGCAGCCGGGCCACGCCCTGCTCGGCGGCGATCTCGCGCAGCGCGACCGCCAGCGCGGTGTCGATCGTCGCCTCGGTGGTGGCGCTCAGCGCGGCGCCGACCTGCTCGACGGACAGCCGGCCCAGCAGGTCCGCGAACGCGGTGCGCAACAACTCCTGCCTGCGCAGCCCGCGCACGACGGCGACGGCATCGGCGGCACTGCCCTGACGACCCGCGGACTCGTGCATGGCGGCGCGCAGGTCCGCCTGGGGGCGGGGCACGAGCGACTCGTCGTCGGCGAGCAGTTGCAGCGCCTCCGGCGCCCGGCCGAGCATGCGGGTGACGTAACGCGAGGTGCCCAGCACGAAGGAGAGCCGGGAGGCGACGACGCCCTCGTCGCGCAGCAGCTTGAGGTACCACGGCGTCCGGCCGAGCTGTTCGGAGATCTGCCGGTAGCCGAGCAGGCCGCCGTCCGGATCCGGCGCGTCGGCGAGGTCGGAGAGGATCACCGGCAGCAGGGCGCGCTGCAGCGCGGCGGTCCGGGTGATGCCGGCGGTGAGCGCCTCGATGTGGCGCAGGGCGCCTGCCGGGTCGGAGAACCCCAGCGCCTCGAGCCGGCGGCGGGCCTCGACCGGTGTCAGCCGCAGCGCCTCGCCCGGCACCCGGGCGACGGCCTCGAGCAGGGGCCGGTAGAACAGCTTCTCGTGCAGCCGGCGCACCTCCCGGGTGTGGCGCGACCACGCCCGCTCCCATTCGGTGCGCGGGTCGCGACCGGGGCCCGGCAGCATGCCCATGGACCGGGCCAGCCAGGCCCGCTGGGCCGGTTCGTCCGGGACGAGGTGGGTGCGCCGCAGCCGCCGCAGTTGCAGGCGGTGCTCGGTGGCGCGCAGGAAGGTGTAGGCGGCGATCAGGTTGGCGGCGTCGTCGCGGCCGATGAAACCGCCGTCGCGCAGCGCGTCGAGCGCGGGCAGGGTGCCCGCGACCCGCAAGGTCTCGTCGCCGCGGCCGTGGACCAGTTGCAGCAACTGCACGGCGAACTCGACATCGCGCAGGCCGCCGGAGCCGAGCTTGAGCTCGCGCTCGGCAAGTTCCGCGGGGATGTGCTCCACGACGCGGCGGCGCATCGCGCGCACCTGCGCGACGAACTCGGGCCGTTCGGCGGCGCTCCACACGAACGGAGCGATCGTCTGCTCGTACCGGGCACCGAGTTCGGCGTCGCCCGCCACGGCCCGCGCCTTCAGCAGGGCCTGGAACTCCCAGGTGCTCGCCCAGCGCCGGTAGTACGCCTCATGGCTGGCCAGCGTGCGCACCAGTGGGCCGTCCTTGCCCTCGGGGCGCAGTGCGGCGTCGACCTCCCAGGCGACGGTGCGGCAGATGCGCATCGTCTCGCGCGCGAGCGCCGTGGCCCCCTCCAGTGCCGTGTCGCTGTCGGCGACGAAGACCACGTCGACGTCCGAGACGTAGTTCAGCTCACGGCCGCCGGTCTTGCCCATCGCGATGATCGCCAGCCGGCACGGCGCCGCCGTCGCGGGCAGGATGTGGGCGGCGACGGACAGGGCTGCCTGCACGGTGGCGCCGGCGAGGTCGGCGAGCCGCTCGGTGACCTCACGCAGCGCGAGCTCGCCGGTCAGGTCCCGCCCCGCGATCGCCGCCAACTCGCGGTGGTAGGCCCTGCGCAGCGCCTCGACGGCGGCGGGGCCGGTCCGGGTCGAGCGCCTACCCCCGCTGCCGTTCACCGGATCGCAGGCGTCCGCGCCCACCGACGCGGCGAGCCGCGCCGCCATCCCGGCGGCGTCGAACTCCCCGCGCAGCGCCTCGCACGAGCCCGGATCCGCCACCAGGTGCTCGGTCAGGGCGGCGGACACGCCGAGCACGGCCAGCAGCCGGGACCGCAGCCGCTCGTCCGCCTCGACCGCTGCGCGCAGTCCCGGGGCGACCGCGAGCAGGGCGGCGAGCCCGCTGAGGGCATGATCGGGGTCGGCGGTCCGCCCGAGGGCCGTGGTGACGGCCGCACCCGCCGGCCCGACCGGCGCGCCGGTGGCGACGTCCCACCACCCGAGCGCGCCGAGCGCCGCACCGGCCCGGTCCGGCTCGACGAACGAGGACCGGGCGAGCTGACGGGCCGAACCCCGCTCCCCCGGCGCGTCAGCCACCGGCGTCCGGGCGCGTCGTCGGCATCGGCAGCACCGGCCGGTGCCCGCCGCGGGCAGCGATGAGCTCGGCCGCCAGCGCGGCACGGATGGCGGCCGGGTCGGTGACCGGCTGCGCGCCGGAGGGGCGCAACGGCCCGGGCACGGGCACCGCGCCGGGGTCGCGGACCACCCGGGCGAACGCGGCCGCGAACGGCTGCCACGCCTCGGCGAGATCGTCGTGGGCGGCGTCGCTGCGTTCGAGGATCCGCTCGAGGTCGTAACCGGCCAGTTGCGCGGCGTCGGCGGCCGCCCACCGGCGCACCGTCTGCGGGAGCGTCTCGATGTGGAACTGGATGCCCCACGCGAGCCTGCCGAGGCGGAAGGCCTGGTTCTCGCAGGCCGCCGAGCCCGCGAGCAAGATCGCGCCGGCGGGCAGCGACAGGACGGCGTCGGTGTGCCACTGGATGACGTCCGGGGTGAT
>SCQZ01000383.1 GCA_004299665.1 Jatrophihabitans sp. | reverse complement strand
GAAGCGCAGGAACGAGTAGACGTTGCCGCCGGCGTCGTTCGCGTCGATCCAGGAGAACCCGGCGGGGTCGGCGTCGAGGGTCCACAGCGCCGCCGTCTGCCGGTAGACGGCGTTCAGGTCGTGCACCAGCCGCGCCATCCCCCGGTGGTCGGGGGCGTCGAGCAGCCACCAGTCCAGCGAGCGGGCCTCGGACCACTCGCCGCCCTGCGCGAACTCCTGGCCCATGAACAGCAACTGCTTGCCCGGGTGGGCCCACATGTACGCGTACAGCGCGCGCAGCGTGGCCATCCGCTGCCAGCGGTCGCCCGGGATCTTGTTCAGCAGCGAGCCCTTGCCGTGCACCACCTCGTCGTGTGAGAGCGGCAGCACGAAGTTCTCCGAGTAGGCGTACATCATCGAGAACGTCATCTCGTTGTGGTGGTACTGCCGGTGGATCGGCTGGTGCGCGACGTACGCGAGCGTGTCGTGCATCCAGCCCATGTTCCACTTGAACCCGAACCCGAGCCCGCCGAGGTGCGTGGCGCGGGTGACGCCGGGCCACGAGGTCGACTCCTCCGCGATCGTGACGATGCCGGGCACCCTCTTGTAGACCGTCGCGTTCATCTCCTGCAGGAACTGGACGGCGTCGAGGTTCTCGCGGCCGCCGTACTTGTTCGGCACCCACTGCCCCTCGGCGCGCGAGTAGTCCAGGTAGAGCATCGAGGCGACGGCGTCGACGCGCAGCCCGTCGACGTGGAACCGCTCGAGCCAGAACAGCGCGTTGGCGACGAGGAAGTTGCGGACCTCGCGACGGCCGAAGTCGAAGACGTACGTGCCCCAGTCCGGTTGCTCGCCGCGGCGCGGGTCGGCGTGCTCGTACAGCGGGGTGCCGTCGAAGCGGGCGAGGGCGAAGGCGTCCTTGGGGAAGTGCGCGGGCACCCAGTCGACGAGGACGCCGATCCCGGCCGCGTGCAGCGCGTCGACCAGGTGGCAGAACTCGTCCGGGCTGCCGAAGCGGGCGCTCGGGGCGTAGTAGGACGACACCTGGTAACCCCACGAACCGCCGTAGGGGTGCTCGGCGACCGGCAGGAACTCGACGTGGGTGAACCCGGCCTCCACCACGTACCGCACCAACTGCTCGGCCAGGTCCGCGTAGGACAGCCCGAGCCGCCACGACCCGAGATGCACCTCGTAGATCGACATCGGGGCGGCGTGCCAGGGGGTGTGCGCGCGCTGCTGCAGCCACGCGGCGTCGCCCCACTCGTAGCCGGGCGTGTGCACGACCGACGCGGTGGCAGGCGGTGCCTCGGTGGCGAAGGCCATCGGGTCCGCCTTCTCGCGCCACCGCCCGTCCCGGCCGAGGATCTGGAACTTGTAGCGGCACCCGTCGCCGACGCCGGGGACGAAGATCTCCCAGACGCCGGAGGAGCCGAGCGAACGCATCGGCAGCGCCTTGCCGGACCAGTAGTCGAAGTCGCCCAACACCCGCACCGCCCGGGCGTTGGGCGCCCACACCGCGAACGACGTGCCGCGCACCGGCCCGCCGGGCGTGTCGTAGGCGCGCACATGCGCACCCAGGACGTCCCACAGCTGCTCGTGGCGCCCCTCGCGGATCAGGTGCAGGTCCATCTCGCCGAGGGTCGGCAGCCACCGGTACGGGTCGTCCACCGTGTACGTGCCCGCGGCGTACCGGACCGCCAGCCGGTAGTCGCCGACCGCGCCGGGGACGGCGGCCTCGAACACGCCGCCGTCGTGCACGCGGCGCAGCGCGACGCGCTGGTCGCCGGCGACGTACTCGACGCCGAGCGCGTCCGGGCGCAGCGTGCGGACCACCGTCGTGCCGTCGGCCCGGGGGTGCGCGCCGAGGATGCCGTGCGGGTCGTGGCAGCGGCCCGCCACGAGCTGGTCCAGCCGCTTGCGCTCGATCGTGGGGGCCGTGCTCATCCGCCGCTCCCTTCGGGGCCCGGTTCGGCCAGCCGCGCCAGGGACGCCAGCGGGATCGGTAACCAGTCCGGGCGGTGACGGGTCTCGTAGACCGCCTCGTAGACGGCCTTGTCGGCCTCGAAGGCGCGCAGCGCCGTGGGCTGTGCCTGCGGGTCGGCCCCGGCGACCTTGGCATACCCGGCGCAGAACGCGGCCCGGTTGCGCGCCGACCACTCGGCCGCGCGATAGGCCAGTTGCGGCAGGTGGCCGGCCTCGATCAGGCGATGGTGCCCGGCGTACTCGAAGGAGCGCAGCATGCCGGCGACGTCGCGCAGCGGGGAGTCGGGCCGGCGGCGGGCCTCGAGGTCGACCATCGGCTCGCCCTCGAAGTCGATCAGCACCCAGCGGTGCACGGTGCGCAGCGCCTGGCCCAGGTGCAGGTCGCCGTGGATCCGCTGGACCGGCAGGCCGTCCGCGAGGCCGGCGAAGGCGTCGAACGCCGCGCGCAGCCCGGGTGCGAGGGGCACCAGCGCGGGCACCACCTCGGCGGCAAGGTCCAGGCGGGCGTGCATGGCCGCGGCCCGCTCGCGCAGGTCATCGGCGGTGCCGGTGCCGAAGGCCGCCGCGAGGTCGGCGTGTACCTCGGCGACGGCGACCCCCAGGCGCTGTGCCTCGGCGGCGAAGTCCCCGCCGGCCTCCTCGGCGTGCAGGTCGGCCTCGGCCATCAGGTCCCGCACGCTGATCTTGGCTAGTTCCCACCCGTCGGTGGCGGTGGTGAGGAACTCCTGCAGCATCGCCAGGGCGTACTCGCCGCCCGGGCCGTCGCCGAACACGGCGCCGAGCAGCCGCGGCACGTGCCGGGCCCCCTGGCGGGTCAGCGCCTCGAGGATCTCGATGTCGGGGTTCGGGCCCGGCTGCAGCCGGCGGAATACCTTGAGGATCGCCTGGTCGGCATAGACCAGGGAGGTGTTCGACTGCTCGCCGGTGAGCACCAGGCTGGGCGCGCCGACCGGGACCGCCTCCGGTTCGACGAAGCGCCGGTGCGCTGCGCTTCCAGCG
>SCQZ01000382.1 GCA_004299665.1 Jatrophihabitans sp. | reverse complement strand
GCCGCGAGCGCGGCGCAGGCCATGAGCAGCACCAGGCCCAGGATGGCCGCGGCGCGGTCGATCACGGCGTCGTCCCGGCGAACAGGTCGGTCTCGCGGCCCTGCGCGTCGCGCTCCCCTGCGGCGGTCCCCCGCGCCAGCCGGAAGTACTCGATCCCCAGCACCTCGAGCCCGATGTTGTTCGAGAGCGCGAAGAACGGGCCGTCCACGCTGATCTGGGTGGCGTACGCCCGCAGCGCGTCCTGCTTCGCGCTGCAGTGGGCGCGCGCGTCGATCGCGGCGGTCACCTCGTCGTCGTCGTTGCCGAACGGCAGGTCCTCGGCCCGCTCCGCGCCCTCGAACAGCACCCCGCCCGTCGCCTGCAGCGCGTCGATCCCGCGCTGCAGGACCGACCGGGGCACCGCCGTCCAGTAGACCTTCTGGACCGTCCACGGCGCACCGCCGTCCCCGGACGTCTCGGCCGCGCGGTCCAGCGCCGCCATCGCCACGCGGTGCGCCATGATGTGGTCCGGGTGGCCGTAGCCGCCGATCTGGTCGTAGGTGACCAGGACCTGCGGCCGGGTCTCGCGGATCACCGCGCAGACCTGCGCCACCGCCGCGGCGAAGGCGTCGGCATCGGTCGCGCAGCGCCAGAACGCGCGCGGCGCGGCGTTGCCCGGGGTGCCCATCATGCCGCTGTCGCGCCACCGTCCCGCTCCGCCGAGGAACCGGTGGTCGGTCACGCCGAGACAGCGCATCGCCGCGGCGAGCTCACCGATGCGGTACCCGCCCAGTTGGTCCGCCCGCTCCGCGGCGAGCTCCTCGAGGTCCGGAACGAGGATCTCCCCCAGTTCGCCGAGGGTGCAGGTCAGCAGCGTGACCGATGTGCCCTCGGCGGCGTACCGCGCCATGGTCGCGCCGCAGGTGATCGTCTCGTCGTCCGGGTGCGCGTGGACGAGCAGCATGCGCCGATCGCTCAGAGGACCGCCTCCACGGCTGCGTAGTGGCAGGCCGTCGGATGGCCGATGTCGCGGTTGGTCAGCGCCGGTTCCTCGGTGATGCACTTCTCCTGCTGTACCTCGGTCAGGACGTTGGCGAACTTCGGGCAGCGGGTGCGGAACCGGCACCCCGAAGGGGGGTTGGCCGGGCTGGGCAGATCGCCTTCGAGCAGGGTACGTCGCCGCGTGCGCTCCCGGTTCGGGTCCGCGAGCGGGATCGCCGACAGCAGCGCCTGGGTGTACGGGTGCGCCGGCCTGCTGAACAGGTCGATCGTGGTGGCGGTCTCGACGATCTTCCCGAGGTACATGACCGCGACGCGGTCGGAGATGTGACGTACCACCGACAGGTCGTGCGCGATGAAGACGTACGACAGCCCCAGCTCGCTGCGCAGGTCGTCCAGCAGGTTGATCACACCGGCCTGGATCGAGACGTCGAGCGCGGACACCGGCTCGTCGAGGATCAGCATCCGCGGCTCCAGCGCCAGCGCCCGCGCGATCCCGATGCGCTGCCGCTGTCCGCCCGAGAACTCGTGCGGGTAGCGGGTGGTGTGCTCCGGGTTGAGCCCGACCAGGCCCATCAGGTCGCGAACCCGCTTGCGCAGCTGCGTGCCGCTCTGCAGGCCGTGGATGACCAGCGGCTCGGCGATGATCTTCTGTACCTGCATGCGCGGGTCGAGGGAGGCGTACGGGTCCTGGAACACCAACTGGATGTTGCGCCGGATCGGGCGCATCCGCCCGCGGGACAGCCCGACCAGCTCGCGCCCCTCGAACAGCACGCTGCCGCTGGTGGCCGGCTGCAGGTTGAGCACGGCGCGGCCTGTGGTCGACTTGCCGCAGCCGGACTCCCCCACCAGCCCGAGCGTCTCGCTCGGGAAGACCTCGAAGGAGATGCCGTCCACGGCGCGCACCGCGCCGACCTGCCGTTTGAGCAGCCGGCTGCGGATCGGGAAGTGCTTGACGAGATCGGTGACCTTCAGCACCGGCTCGCCCTGCGGCGCGCGGGAGACGGGCTTGTCGAGCAAGGGGGCGCTCACGGGCCGCACCTCGCTGCGCGGGCGTCGCTCATCGGCCGGTGCCTCCGTCCTCGCGGTCGCGTCCGGGATCGAACGGCGCCTTCATCAGCGAGGGGGTGCCCAGGTGCTCCAGGCGCCGGCGCTCGGCGTCGCGCGCCTCGATGTCCGCCTCCGGTTCGCCGGTGTCGGCCTCGGCGGAGAGCTCCGCCGGCAGGTCTGCGTCCGAGCTGTCGGTGCCGAAGACCTGGCCGGCCTCGTACCGGTCCTGGCCCCGCAACTCGTCGGTGTGGATGCACGCCGCCAGGTGCGGCTGGTGGCCGTCCACCTCGATCAGCGGCGGCTCCGCGGCGCTGCACTCGACGGTGTACATCGGGCAACGCGGGCTGAACGGGCAGCCCGGCGGCAGGTGCTGCAGCGAGGGCGGCGAGCCCTTGATCGGCGTCAGCCGCAGCTTGTCGTCGGTGTCCATCCGCGGCAGCGAGTTCAGCAGGCCGACCGTGTAGGGCATCCGCGGGCGGTAGAACACGTCGTCGACCGAGCCGATCTCGACCGCCCTGCCGGCGTACATCACCAGCACCCGGTCGGCCATGCCGGCGATGACGCCCAGGTCGTGCGTGATGAGGATCAGCGCCGCACCGGTCTCGTGCTGGGCCGCCTTGATGGCCTCGAGCACGGTCGCCTGCACCGTCACGTCCAGGGCCGTCGTCGGCTCGTCGGCGATGAT
Source organism: Jatrophihabitans sp. (assembly GCA_004299665.1). GTDB lineage: Bacteria > Actinomycetota > Actinomycetes > Mycobacteriales > Jatrophihabitantaceae > FW021-bin43. Next base: position 605 of record SCQZ01000382.1, on the reverse strand, counting down.
GATGTCCGGATCGTTCGCCATGGCGATGGCGATGACGACCCGCTGCCGCATGCCGCCGGAGAACTCGTGCGGGTAGTTGTCGATGCGCTGCTCGGCGTTCGGGATGCCCACGATGTTCAGCAGTTCCAGTGCGCGGGCCCGGCGCTGGGCGTGGCTCAACTGCGGGCTGTGGACCTTGAGGGTCTCGGTGATCTGCGCGCCGACCTTGTACACCGGGTCGAGGGAGGTCATCGGGTCCTGGAAGATCATGGCGATGCGCTTGCCGCGGACCGCGGACATGTCCTTGTCGCTGCCCTCGAGCAGCTCGACGCCCCGGAAGCGGGCCTGCCCGGTCACCATCGCGGTCTTCGGCAGCAGCCCCATCACCGCCAGCGACGTGACGGACTTGCCCGACCCGGACTCGCCGACGATTCCGAGCGTCTCCCCCCGGCGCAGCTGGTAGCTCACGCCGCGCACCGCGTGCACGCTGCCGAAGCGCACGTGCAGGTCGGCGACGTCCAGGACGAGGTCCCGGTCGTTCGCGGCGCCGACTGCCGGACCGGGCGCCGCCGGACCCGACGCCGCCGGACCACGGTGCGTGCCGGTCTCGCTCGGCGCCGACGACA
>SCQZ01000040.1 GCA_004299665.1 Jatrophihabitans sp. | reverse complement strand
CCGCGATCGGCGCCTCGCTGACGATCCAGCAGATCTTCTTCGTCTGGCGCGGCGCGAACGCCGAGCCGTCCATCCTGCTCGTGCTCAAGGAGCCCGAGCTGCAGATCTTCAGCGCCCAGATGAACAACCAGCAGATCATCATCATCGTCGCGGCGATCCTGCTCATGGTGATCATCGACCAGTTCATCAACCGCACCCGGGTCGGTCGCGGAATCCGGGCCGTCGCGCAGGACCCCACGACCGCTACCCTGATGGGCGTCAACCGGGAGCGCGTGATCATGCAGACGTTCATGATCGGGGGTATCGCAGCCGGGCTGGCCGCGAGCATGTACATCATGTACATCCCCTCCGGGGTGCTCTACAACGGCGGGTTCATCCTCGGCATCAAGGCGTTCGCGGCGGCGGTTCTGGGCGGCATCGGCAACCTGCGCGGGGCGTTGCTGGGCGGCCTGCTCCTCGGCCTGGCTGAGATGTACGGCCAGACCCTGTTCGGTAGCGGCTGGCGCGACGTCGTCGCGTACGCGCTGCTGATCGCGGTCCTCATGCTCCGTCCCACGGGGCTGCTCGGCGAGTCGCTCGGCAAGGCACGAGCATGAGCGCGCCGGGCCGCACCGAGGCGACGCGCGGGGCCGGCGCCGACACCGAGCCGACCGGCGGCGCCCGCCCGAACGAGGTGACGCTCGCGGCGGGACTGGCGGGTGTCATCTGCGCCCTGCTGATCGCCGCGGTCGTCGGACTGCTGGCCGACGTTGGTCCGGCGCACGTGTTCTACGCGGCATCGCGGGTGCGCTCCCACGGCGGCGCCGGGGACGTCATCGCGATGTCGGTGCTCAACCTGGTCGCGGCGGCGATGTTCGGGCTGGCCGGCGCGCTGGCGGCGACCAACCGGGTCATCAGCCGGCGGTGGCTCATCGTCGGCGGGGCGGTCAGCGTCGGCACGTCGGTCGCGTGGCTGCTCATGCTGCCGAAGGGCTCGACGGTCATCTGGGCGGTCGTGTTCGACGTGCTCGCGATCACCGTGATCGGCCTGACGCTCAGCCCCGCGGCCACGCGCTGGTTCGGCCCGGAGATGGCCGCACCCCCGCGGCGGGTCACCGTGGCGCGCGGGCGCTGGAACAGCCTGAGCCGGCGCCAGCAGTGGACGTGGTCGGTCATCGTCGTCGCGGTGCTGGTGATCCTGCCGTACATCAGCAGCGACTTCCCGCTGCTCGGCCTGATCAACACCGAGCCGGGCACCGACTTCCCGATCTCGCTGTTCAACGCCGCGCGCACCGCGCTGGTCGCGATCGGGCTGAACGTCGTGGTGGGCCAGGCGGGGCTGCTGGACCTGGGTTACGTCGGGTTCTTCGCGATCGGCGCGTACGTCGTCGCGCTGTTCACCAGCTCCGACTCGACCGTGCGGGTCTTCACCGACCCGCACTCGCCGTGGGCGTGGCTCATCTGCGTGCCCATCGCGATGTGCATCACGATGTTCTCCGGCCTGATCCTCGGGGCTCCCACGCTGCGGCTGCGGGGGGACTACCTGGCGATCGTCACCCTCGGGTTCGGCGAGATCGTCCGGCTGCTGGCCGACAACGTGACCCCGCTGCGCGGGAACATCGGCTTCCAGAACATCGCGCGCCCGCCCGGCCACATCGACAGCAAGCCGATCTTCACCCAGACCGACGGCAAGCCGTGGTACTGGCTCACGATCTTCCTCATCGTGGTGGTCCTCGTGCTGGTGGGGAACCTCGAGCGCAGCCGCGTCGGGCGCGCCTGGGTGGCGATCCGCGAGGACGAGGACACCGCCGAGATCATGGGGGTGCCGACCTTCCGCTTCAAGCTGTGGGCATTCGTGATCGGCGCCGCGATCGGCGGGCTGTCCGGCGCGCTGTTCGCGGGCCAGATCGGGTTCGTCAACAACCAGAAGTTCGACCCGGTCACCTCCATCCTGTTCCTCGCCGCCGTGGTGCTGGGCGGCGCCGGCAACAAGGTCGGGGTGATCGTCGGCGGGTTCTTGATCTCCTACATCCCGGACCGGTTCACCTCGATCTCCGAGTACAAGTTCCTGATCTTCGGCATCGCGCTGATCGTTCTGATGATCTTCCGGCCGCAGGGCCTGCTCGGGGCCCGGCAGCGGCTGCTCACCTACGGGCGCGAGGCCTACCGCCGGCTGACCGGTGGTCCGGAGCGACTCGACACCGGCACCGGGGCGTTCGCCACCGATGTGCACAGCGGCGCCATGGCGACCGATTCGGCACCGGACACCCGGCTGGGGGAGGCATGAGCACCACCGACCCGCAGCACCAGGTCGCCGGGCTCAGCGGCCAGGACGTCACCGAAGCGGTCGAACAGCACCGCGACATCGCCACGCAGGTCGGCGAGGTGCTCATGTCGATGCAGGAGGTGACGCTGCGCTTCGGCGGCCTGATGGCCCTGGACGCGGTGAGCTTCGACATCAAGCGCGGCGAGATCCTCGGGCTGATCGGACCGAACGGCGCGGGCAAGACGACGTGCTTCAACGCGATGACGGGCGTCTACAAGCCGACCTCCGGTTCGATCACCTTCGACGGCACCGCGTTGACCCGCCAGCGCCGCTACCAGATCACCCGCCTGGGGATCGCCCGCACCTTCCAGAACATCCGGCTGTTCGGGGAGATGACGGCGCTGGAGAACGTCGTCGTCGGCCTGGACGCCCGGCACCGGACCTCGGTCCCCGGCGCGCTCGCGCGCACGCCGCGCCACTTCCGCGAGGAGCGGTCCGCGATCGAGCAGGCGATGGCGCTGCTGGCGTTCGTCGGCATCGCGGACCGCGCGGCGGACAAGGCCCGCAACCTGCCGTACGGCTACCAGCGGCGCCTGGAGATCGCCAGGGCGCTCGGCACCGAGCCGAAGCTGCTCTGCCTGGACGAACCCGCGGCCGGCTTCAACCCCGCCGAGAAGGACGAGCTGATGGGGTTGATCCGCCAGATCCGCGACGAGGGCTACACCGTGCTGCTCATCGAGCACGACATGCGGCTGGTCATGGGGGTCACCGACCGGATCGTCGTCCTCGAGTTCGGCCACAAGATCGCGGAGGGCCTTCCGGAGGAGATCCGCAACAACCCGGCGGTCGTGGCCGCCTACCTGGGGGTTCCCGACGATGGCGCTGCTTGAACTACTCGACGTCTCGGTCGAGTACGGCCGCATCCGGGCCCTGCACGGCATCAGCATCAGCGTCGACCAGGGGGAGATCGTCACCCTGATCGGGGCGAACGGCGCCGGCAAGACGACCACGATGCGCGCGATATCCGGCGTCCGCCCGCTGGCGACCGGCTCGATCCGTTTCGACGGCGACGACATCACCAAGCTGCGCGCGGACCTGCGCGTGGTGCGCGGCATCTGCCAGGCGCCCGAAGGCCGCGGCGTCTTCCCGGGGATGACGGTCGACGAGAACCTCGACATGGGCTCGTACGCCCGCAAGGACCGCAAGAACCTGCCCGCCGAACTGGAGCGGGTGTTCGAGCTGTTCCCCCGGCTCAAGGAGCGCCGCAACCAGATCGCCGGGACCATGTCCGGCGGTGAGCAGCAGATGCTCGCCATCGGGCGGGCACTGATGTCCAAGCCCCGCGTGCTGCTGCTGGACGAGCCGTCGATGGGGCTGGCGCCGCAGTTCATCGCGCAGATCTTCTCGATCATCAGGGAGATCAACCGGCAGGGCGTCACCGTGCTGCTGGTCGAGCAGAACGCCTCGAAGGCGCTCGGCATCGCCACCCGCGGGTACGTCCTCGAGACCGGCTCGGTGGTGCTCCAAGGCACCGGCGCGGAACTGCTCAACGACGACCGGGTGCGGGCGATCTACCTCGGCGGCGAGGCGAGCGCCGCGACGGCGTGACGCCCGTCGGCGTCCCCGCGCTGCACCGTGCCGTCAAGGGGGGCGGCAGCAACCTGACAGCCACCGTGCCACGGCCGAACCGGCGGTCCTAGGGTGTGACACGCACCCGCGCCTCGCCGGTACGGTGCACCACTCATCCTGGGGAGCAGCCAGTGTCGCGTGCGAACGTGCGGGTACGGCCGGCCGCAGCCGAGGACATCCCGGGCCTGGTGGACCTCACCCGCTCGGTCGACCTGTACTCCGGCCAGTTCAGCGGCCGCCCGATCGTGGACGACGGGACCGAGCACCTCACCCGCAGGTTCGCCGAGATCCTCGCCGAGGGCGTGCGCACGCTGCTGGTGGCCGTGGACGACAGCCTGGTGGTGGGGTTGCTGGTGGCCCGCCCCGACACGGTCGGGGCGATCGACCTCACCCCCGTGCTGCACGTGAGTCACCTGCTGGTGACGCCGTCCCACCGTCGGCGCGGGGTCGGGCGCGCGCTGCTGGCCGCGGTCGTGCACGTCGCCGAGGAGCGCGGCGTCGACCGGCTGGTCGCGACCGTCGCGAGCGGTTCGCGCGAGGGGAACCGCTACCTGGCCCGTCTCGGCTTCGCGCCCCTCGTGGTGCACCGCGTTGCGTCGGTGAGCGGGCTGCGCCGCTCGCTCGGCCTGGCGGACCTGCCCGAGCGGATGGCCGTGCTGCGCCGGGCCCGGCTGCTGCGCGGCCAGCGCTCGGTGTCGCCGCGGGCCGCCCGCCGCGCCTGAGGCCTGTCGGCGCCGGCTCCTAGACTCGGGCCCGTGCCGACCCTCCTGCTGCTCGACGGCCACTCCCTGGCGTACCGCGCCTTCTACGCGCTGCGCGAGGTCGAGATGTCCACGACCACGGGCCAGCCCACCAACGCGGTCTTCGGCTTCACCTCGATGCTGATCAACCTGCTGCGCGACGAGCAGCCCAGCCACATCGGCGTCGCGTTCGACGTCTCGCGCGCGACCTTCCGCAGCGAGGCCTACGCCGAGTACAAGGCCACCCGCACGACCACCCCGGAGGACTTCAAGGGCCAGGTCACGCTGATCCGCGAAGTGCTCGACGCGCTGCGCATCCGGTCCGTCGCGGTCGAGAACTACGAAGCGGACGACGTCATCGCCACGCTCACCAAGCAGGCCGAGGCGGACGGCATGGAGGTGCTGATCTGCACCGGTGACCGCGACGCGCTGCAACTGGTCAGCGACCGGGTCACCGTGCTGTACCCGCGCCGCGGCGTCAGCGACCTGACCCGGTTCACGCCCGAGGCCGTGCAGGAGAAGTACGCGCTCACCCCGCGCCAGTACCCGGACTTCGCCGCGCTGCGCGGCGATCCGAGCGACAACCTGCCGGGGATCCCGGGGGTGGGGGAGAAGACGGCGGCCAAGTGGATCCGCGACTTCGGCAGCCTCGACGCGCTGGTGGCCGGCGTGGACACCGTGAAGGGCAAGGTGGGCGACGCGCTGCGGGACAACCTGGCGAGCGTGGTGCGCAACCGGCGGCTCACCGAACTGGTCACGACCGTGCCGCTGGAGGTCGGCGTCGCCGACCTCGAACGCCGGCAGTGGGAACGCGACGAGGTCCACCGGCTCTTCGACGACCTGCAGTTCACCGTGCTGCGGGACCGCCTGTTCGCGACGGTCGCCTCGCCCGAACCCGAGGCGGAGCAGGGCTTCGACGTCGCGGTCGCCCGGCTCGGCACCGATGAGCTCGCGCCGTGGCTGGCAGGGAACACGGCACCGGGCCGGCGGACGGGCGTGGCGTTCTGCGGCCGGTGGGGCCGGGGGACCGGTCATCTGACCGGCATCGCGCTCGCGTCCGCGGCCGATCCGCCCGGCGAGCAGGCGGTGTTCGTCGATCCGGCGGGGCTGTCCCCCGCCGACGACGCGGCGCTCGCGGCATTCCTCGCGGACCCGGAACGGCCGAAGGCGGTCCACGACGTCAAGGGACCGCTGCTCGCAGTGCGCGGGCACGGCTGGACGCTGGCGGGGGTCACGTCCGACACCCAGCTTGCGGCGTACCTGCTGCGCCCCGACCAGCGGTCCTTCGACCTCGCCGACCTCGCGCTGCGCTACCTGCACCGGGAACTGCGCACGAACGTCGAGGAGTCCGGGCAGCTCACCCTCGACGGTGGCGAGGACGAGGCCGACGAGGCGATCGCACGGGTCGAGGGCCTGCGCGCCGCGGCCGTGCGCGACCTCGCCGGCACGTTCGACGCGGCGCTCGCGCGCGACGGCGAGCTCGCGTTGCTCACCGACCTGGAACTGCCGCTGTCGTACGTGCTGGCGGACATGGAGGCCACCGGCATCGCCGTCGACGCCGACGTGCTGATCGCGCTGCAGTCCGAACTCGGCGCCGGGGTACGGGCCGCGGAGCAGGAGGCGCACGCGGTCACCGGGCGCGAGTTCAACCTCGGATCACCCAAGCAGTTGCAGGAGATCCTCTTCGACCAGTTCGACCTGCCCAAGACCAAGCGGATCAAGACCGGCTACACCACCGACGCGGACTCGCTCGCCGACCTGTACGGGCGCACCGGCCACCCGATCCTGGAGATCTTGCTGCGGCACCGGGAGGTCGCCCGCCTCAAGACCGTCGTGGACGGCCTGCTGCCGCTGATCGACGACGCCGGGCGTATCCACACGACCTTCAACCAGACGGTGGCCGCCACGGGGCGGCTGTCCTCCACCGACCCGAACCTGCAGAACATCCCGGTGCGGACCGTCGAGGGCAGGCGCATCCGCGAGGCGTTCACCGTCGGGCCCGGGTACGAGACGCTGATGACCGCGGACTACAGCCAGATCGAGATGCGGATCATGGCCCACCTGTCCCGGGACGCGGGGCTGATCGAGGCGTTCAACTCCGGCGAGGACCTGCACACCTTCGTCGCGTCGCGGGCATTCGCGATCCCGGCCGACCAGGTCGATCCCGAGATGCGGCGCCGCATCAAGGCGATGAGCTACGGGCTGGCCTACGGGCTGTCGGCCTTCGGGCTGTCGAAGCAGCTCAAGATCACGCCCGAGGAGGCGCGCGGGCAGATGGACGCGTACTTCACCCGGTTCGGGGGCGTGCGGGACTACCTGCACTCGGTCGTCGAGGACGCACGCCAGACGGGGTTCACGCAGACGATCCTGGGGCGGCGCCGCTACCTGGACAAGCTCACCAGCGACAACCGCAACCTGCGCGAGATGGCCGAGCGGGCGGCGCTGAACGCCCCCATCCAGGGCAGCGCCGCCGACATCATCAAGGTGGCGATGCTCGGTGTCTTCCGAGGGCTGCGTGACGCGGGGCTGCGGTCGCGACTGCTGCTGCAGGTGCACGACGAACTGGTCCTCGAGGTCGCTGCGGGGGAGCGGGAGGCGGTGCAGGAACTGGTGTGCCGCGAGATGGCGCAGGCGTACCCGCTGGACGTCCCGCTGGACGTGTCGGTGGGGGTGGGACGCACGTGGCACGAGGCGGCCCACTGATCGCGATCCGCCGCGGGTCGACCCGGAACGCGGAGTCGATCACCGAGGGAGCGCGGTCAGAGGCGATGCATCCGGCGGCGGTGCAGCAGCAGCGATCCCGCCGCGAGCACGACGGCGATGCCGCCGAGGACCTCGGCGATCACGGGGATGCCGCCGTTCGTCACCGCCTCGCCGGTGTTGGCGCCGGTGGGGACCGGCGCGGCGCCGCCCGCAGCGGCCGAGGACGTCGTGGTCGCGGGGGGCGGCGTGCTGCTCGCGGCGGCGGCCGGGCTGCCGAAGCTGATGTTGGCCTCGGCGCTCTCGTTCGGGTTGCTGCTCGTGCCCACGTTGGCCGCGATCATGCACTGCTGCTTGGTGCAGTCGATCGGTGTGCTCGCTCCCAGACCGGTGAACGTCGAGCGCACCGGCATCGTCACGGTGAGTGAACCGCTCGCGTCGGCTGTCTTGCCGAGTTGGGCGTCGTTGACGTCGCAGTCGGCCGCGCCGGTTCCCGACGCCAGGCACTGGACGATGTTGATGCCGCCGGCGTTGGCCGGGAACCCGCTGAGTGTCACCGTCACGCTCTGACCGTTGGTGAGCCCGGTGGACGGCGTCACCGTCAGCGAGGGCGCGGCCGCTGCTGGTGAGGCGAAGGCCAGGACGGCGGCGCCGACCGCGGCAACGGCCCCCGCGGCCGCGGCCCCGAGCCGCCACCGCCGATGGTGCACGGACGTGACCATGCGCGGACTCCCTTCGCGAGAGCTTTCGATCCCGAAATCCCTTATACCCCGATCTGCTTGCGGCAGACGTATATGACCGTGCCGGGAAACAACGTCCCGCGCAATTCGGACCACTGACCCCAGATCCGGGTGTGCCCGGTGGGCCACTCCGGCTCGATCAGGTCGACAAGGGTCAGCCCGGCGGCGGTGATCTCCCGCACCCGGTCGCCGAGGGTGCGGTGGTGGTCGACGTAGCCGGGCCGTCCGTCCGGGCCGTCCTCGACGTAGGGCGTGCGGTCGAAGTAGGAGGTCGTGACCGTCAGGCCGGGACGCCCGGGGTCGTCCGGGAAGCACCAGCGCATGGGGTGGGTGGTCGCGAACACCCACCGCCCGCCCGGGCGCAGCACGCGGGCGACCTCGCGCATCACCGCCGCCGAGTCGGCCACGAAGGGCACGGCGCCGAAGGCGGTGAAGGCGACGTCGAAGGCGCTGTCCGCGAACGGCAGGTGCTGCGCGTCCGCCTGGACCAGCGGCACGTCGATGCCGGTGCGGGCGGCGGCCTCGCGCGCGTGGCGCAGCATGCCTGCCGACAGGTCGAACGCTACGGCACGCGCACCCTGCGCCCGCAGCCACCGGGAGCACATCGCGGCGCCGCAGCCGACCTCGATGACGGGCGCGCCCCTGACGTCCCCCAGCAGGTGTGCCTGCGCCTCGCGCAGGTCCTCCGGGCACCAGACGAAGTCCGCGTCGCCGAGGAAGTCCCCGTGCTCGGCGTGGTACGCGTCGGCCGCACCGTCCCACCAGGACCGGTTCGCCCGCACCGTGGACACGGCGTCGGCCACCCGCCGGCCGACTCCCGCCGCGTCACCCATACCGCGATCGTGCCAGCATCGAGACAGTTCGCGCCGCACCAGAGGAGTGACGCCGATGGCCGTACCGCTGCGATGCGCGCTGCTGTGGCGGACTCTCGGCGTGTTCGACCGCCGTCCGGTGCTGCAACAGCCGGCGGACCGGGTGCGCGCCGCGAGCGATCGGCGAGCGAGTCTGACGCGCCTGCCGATCGCCCGGATCGTGACCGGTGGCACGCACCGCGGCGCGACCGTCGAGCCGGCGAGCCTGCGGACCGCGGACGACGCGGACCTGCCGGTGCGGATCTACCGGCCACGGGCGGCCACCGGGGTGCTGGCGGCCGTCGTGAACTTCCACGGCGGCGGGTGGGTGTCCGGGAACGCGCAGCAGTCGCAGTGGTGGTGCAGCGGCGTGGCCGCCGACGCCGGGGTGGCGGTCGTGTCGGTCGACTACCGGCTGGCCCCGGAACACCCGTATCCGGCCGCGCCCGAGGACTGCTACGCGACGCTGTGCTGGGTCGCGGCCCAGGCGCAGCGACTGCGCGTCGACGCCACGCGGCTGGCGGTGATGGGGGACAGCGCGGGCGGGAACCTGGCCGCCGTCGTGGCCATGATGGCGCGTGACCGAGGGGGTCCGGCGCTCTCGTTGCAGGTGCTGCTCTACCCATCGGTGCGCCTCGAGGGCGGGGACTTCGCCTCCGAGTGGGAGAACGCCAGCGCCCCGGTGCTGACGAAGGCCGACCTGGACAACACGCCCGGGCTCTACGTCCCCGACGCGGCCCGCCGCGGCGAGCCCTACGCGTCGCCGCTGCTGGGCACCCACGAACGGTTGCCGCGGGCGCTGATCCAGACGGCCGAGCACGACCCGTTGCGCGACCAGGGCCCCGCGTACGCCGCCGCCCTGCGCGCCGCCGGCGTCTCGGTCCGGCTGACGAACTACGTCGACGCCGTCCACGGTTACATCTCGATGCCGGGGGTCGTCCCGGCGGCCCGCCAGGCTCTCGCCGAGGCCGTCGCCGAGATCCGCGATGCCGTGTCCTGAGGGCGGCGGGGATTTCCCGTATTTACTGGCCTGGAGTACGCTCGGGCGTTGCGGAAGGTCTGTGGCCTCGACATGGAGTAGGCCGCTCGTCGATCTCTCATCAAGCATTGGCGACCCGGCTGCCCGCGCCCGGACTACCAACTGTCAGGACCAACCCACTCAATGACCACCACTGCACCGGCAATCCCGCAAGTCGCGATCAACGACGTCGGCACCGAGGAGGACTTCCTCGCCGCGATCGACAAGACGATGCCGTACTTCAACGACGGCGACATCGTCGAGGGGACGATCGTCAAGGTCGATCGCGACGAGGTGCTCCTCGACATCGGCTACAAGACCGAGGGCGTCATCCCCTCCCGCGAACTGTCCATCAAGCACGACGTCGACCCGAACGAGGTCGTCTCGATCGGCGACGAGATCGAGGCCCTGGTCCTGCAGAAGGAGGACAAGGAGGGCCGGCTGATCCTGTCCAAGAAGCGCGCGCAGTACGAGCGCGCGTGGGGCACGATCGAGCAGAAGAAGGACAACGACGAGGTCGTCGAGGGCACGGTCATCGAGGTCGTCAAGGGCGGGCTCATCCTGGACATCGGGCTGCGCGGCTTCCTGCCCGCGTCGCTGGTGGAGATGCGCCGGGTCCGCGACCTGCAGCCCTACGTCGGGCAGACGCTCGAGGCGAAGATCATCGAGCTGGACAAGAACCGCAACAACGTCGTGCTCTCGCGCCGCGCCTGGCTCGAGCAGACCCAGTCGGCCGTCCGTAGCGACTTCCTCAACAAGCTGGCACCCGGACAGGTGCGCAGCGGCGTGGTGTCCTCGATCGTCAACTTCGGCGCGTTCGTCGACCTCGGCGGGGTGGACGGTCTCGTGCACGTCTCGGAGCTGTCCTGGAAGCACATCGACCACCCCAGCGAGGTCGTCGAGGTGGGCCAGGAGGTCACCGTCGAGGTGCTCAGCGTCGAGATGGACCGCGAGCGGGTCTCGCTGTCGCTGAAGGCGACGCAGGAGGACCCGTGGCGGCAGTTCGCCCGGACCCACCAGATCGGCCAGGTCGTTCCCGGCAAGGTCACCAAGCTGGTGCCGTTCGGCGCGTTCGTGCGGGTCCAGGACGGCATCGAGGGGCTGGTGCACATCTCGGAGCTGGCCGAGCGCCACGTCGAGATCCCCGAGCAGGTGGTCAACGTCGGCGACGACCTCATGGTGAAGGTCATCGACATCGACCTGGAGCGCCGGCGGATCTCGCTGTCGCTCAAGCAGGCGAACGAGGGCGTGCTGGCCGACGAGAACTTCGACCCGGCGCAGTACGGCATGGAGGCCCAGTACGACGACAAGGGCAACTACATCTACCCCGAGGGCTTCGACCCGCAGACCCAGGAGTGGCTGCCCGGCTACGAGACCCAGCGCGAGGAATGGGAGCGGCGCTACGCCACCGCCCGCGAGCGTTTCGAGGCGCACAAGAAGCAGCTCGAGGACGCGCAGAAGGCCGACGCCGCCGCGGCGGCGGACGTGGGGGAGTCGAGCTCGTACTCGTCCCAGGCGCCGGAGTCGTCCGGCACGCTCGCCTCGGACGAGGCGCTGGCGGCGCTGCGGGAGAAGCTGGCCGGCCGCAACGGCTGACGGTTCCTGACACGAGGGGCCCGGGCTTGCGTCCGGGCCCCTCTGTCGTGTCGGTAGCGTCCGTCGCATGCGTGTGGGACTCACCGGCGGCGTCGGGTCGGGCAAGAGCACGGTCGCGGGGCTACTGGCCGAGCACGGCGCCGTGATCGTGGACGCCGACGCGATCGCCCGCGAGGTGGTGCGGGCGGGCACCCCCGGTTTCGACGCGGTGGTCGTCCGGTTCGGCCACGGCGTGGTCGGCGCGGACGGCGAGCTCGACCGGGCCGCCCTGGCCACCATCGTGTTCGGCGACGAGCGTGCGCGCGCCGACCTGAACGCGATCGTCCACCCGCTCGTCGGGCAGCGCAGCGCCGCCGTTGCGGCCGCGGCCCCGCCCGGAGCGGTGGTCGTGCACGACATCCCGCTGCTAGATCGGAAGAGC
>SCQZ01000039.1 GCA_004299665.1 Jatrophihabitans sp. | reverse complement strand
CCCAGATCCAGCCACAGGGCCGTCTGCCGGAGCTGGGCCGCGAGGGCGGCGGCGACCGCGCCGACCTCTGCCGCCCCGACGCCCTCCTCCAGCCAGGCACCCTGAACGCGTAACACCGCCGCCCGCCGGTCGGACTTCAGGTCGACGCGCCCGACGATGCGGTCCCCGAGCAGGAACGGCAGCACGTAGTAGCCGTGGGTGCGCCGGGCGGCCGGGGTGTAGATCCCGATCCGGTAGTGCAGGTCGAACAGCCGCTGTGCCCGGTCGCGGAACCAGATCAGGTTGTCGAACGGCGCGAGCAGGGCACGGGCGGCGACGCGCCGGGGCCGGCGCGCCTCGTGCCACAGGTAACCCGGCGCGGGCCAGCCCGCCACCGTGACCGGTTCGAGTTCGCCGGAGTCGACCAGTTCCGCGACCCGCGCCTTGCACACCGCATGGGACAGGCGGAAGTAGTCGCGCAGGTCCGGCTCGGTCGCGACGCCGAGGGCGCGGGCCGAGATCCGCACCAGGTCGCGGGTGGCATCGGCGGGGTCGGGGGTCGGCGCGGCGAGGACGTGTGCCGGCAGCACCCGTTCGGGCAGGTCGTAGTACCGCTCGAAGTTGACGCGCTTGGCGGTCGTCACCTCGCCGGCGTAGAAGAGGTACTCCAGCGCGACCTTGCCGTCGTGCCAGTTCCACATGGAGCCCGGGCGCGCCGCCGGCCGTGCGATCCCGGTGTCCCCGGCCCGGATCGGCCCCTGCTCGGCGACCAGTTGCCGGATGTCCTCGAGCAGCCCGGGGCGATCGGTCGCGATCCGCCGGATGGCCGGCCACGGCTCGACGTGGGCGCGCTGCATGCGCCAGCGCAGCAGCGGCTGGTGCCGCACCGCGATCAGCGACGCGGCGTGCGCCCAGTACTCGAACAGCTCCGGGTGGGTGCGGTGCGGCCGGTAGCCGCTGAGCCGGTCCAGGGTGTCCCGCGGGTACGGGCCGAGCCGCGCGAACACCGGCAGGTAGTGCGCCCGGGAGAACACGTTCACCGAGTCGATCTGCAGGACGGCGATCCGGTCCAGCAGTCGGTGCAGGTGCCGCACGTCGACGCGGCCGGACGCCGGCGGGTCGCAGAAGCCCTGCGCCGCCAAGGCGATGCGACGCGCCTGCGCTGCGGGCAGGGCGGTCGGCACGGGCCAGAGCCTACGGCGGGGCGCCGACATCAGGGGATCGACAGGACGCCGTGGGACGATGCCGGGGTGTTCGAGCACCTGGTCGAGTCGATCGGCAACGCCGTCGGCGCCTGGCTCTACGTCATCGCCGGCGCGCTGTGCTTCGGCGAGGCCGCCGTGCTGCTGGGCATGGTGCTCCCCGGCGAGACCGCGCTGCTGGTGGCGGGCGTGTTCTGCGAGCACGGCACGCTGAGCCTGGCGGTCATGATCCCGGTCGCGGTCGTGTGCGCGGTGGCCGGGGACTCCGTCGGGTTCGAGTTCGGGAAGAAGTTCGGCCCGGCGCTGCGGCGGTCCCGGCTCGGCCAGTGGGTGGGCGAGCCGCGGTGGGCGAAGGTCGACGGCTTCTTGCACCGTCACGGCGGCAAGGCGGTCTTCCTGGGCCGGCTGACCGCCCTGTTCCGGGCGCTGGTGCCCTCCATGGCCGGCATGAGCGGCATGCACTACCGCACCTTCCTGACCTGGAACGCGATCGGCGGCATCCTGTGGGCGCCGGGCTGTGTCCTGCTCGGGTACGCCTTCTCGCGCTCGCTGTCCACGGTCGGGCGATACCTCACGTGGGCGCCGTTCGCCCTCGTCGGGATCGTCGTGGCCGGCTACGTCCTGCTGCACCTGCGCCGCCGCCGCAAGGAGCGCGCGGAGCAGGCGGCCTACGCCGAGGCGGGCGAGCGCTGAATAGGGTTGTCCCATGGCCGACGTGAGCGTGCGCCCCGCGCGAGCCGGGGATGCCGCCGAGATCGGGCGCATCCAGATCGACACCTGGCGCACCGGTTACGCCGCGCTGCTGGCGCCCGCGGTGCTCGAGGCACTGTCCGCGCAGTACGCCGCCGCCGCGTGGCGCGACGCGGTGCTCCAGCCGCCGAGCGGGCGCCACCACGTCCTGGTCGCGCTGGAGCAGCAGCGGGTCGTCGGGTTCGCGGCCTGCGGTCCCGCGGACGACCCCGAACCGGCCGGCACGCTCAGCGTCAACCCGCTGCTGGTGGAGCCGCGCTGGGGGCGGCGCGGCCACGGCTCGCGGCTGCTGGCCGCCTGCGTCGACCACGCCCGGGCGGACGGCATGACCCGCGCGATCGTGTGGCTGCCCGAGGGCGACAACGCCTCGCGCACGTTCTTCACCTCCGCCGGCTGGGGGCAGGACGGCATGACACGCGGGCTGGACACCGGCGCCGGGGAGTTGCGCGAGATCCGGCTGACGGTCCTGCTCGACGACGACCCGCCGGCCGACGACGCCCGCACCGGAGGTGGCGCACCGTGACCTTCACCGGCATCCCCTCGGCCGCGCTGGACTTCTACGAGGACCTCGAGGCCGACAACACCAAGTCGTACTGGACCGCACACAAGGCCGTGTACGACGAGGCGGTGCGCGCCCCGCTCGCCGCCCTCGCCGAGGACCTGGGGCCCGAGTTCGGCGCCGCCAAGGTCTTCCGGCCGTACCGGGACGTGCGGTTCAGCAAGGACAAGACGCCCTACAAGACCCACCAGGGCGTGTGGTTCGCCGAGTCACACCGTTACCTGCACGTGTCGGCGGCCGGGCTGTTCCTCGCGGGCGGCTACTGGGACACCTCGCCGGCCCAGGTGGAGCGGCTGCGCCGTGCCGTCGCGGACGAGGTGGCCGGACCGCTGCTGGAGCGGGCCCTGGCCACGACGCGGCGGGCGAGACTGGAGGCGGGCGGCGAGCGGATCACCCGGGTCCCGGCCGGTTACCCGAGGGATCACCCGCGGGCCGAGCTACTGCGCCACAAGACGCTCACCGTCGGCCGGGAGGTCGGCTGCCCCGACTGGCTGGGGACCACCCGCGCCCGGACGGAGATCGTCCGCATCTGGCGCGCCATGTCCCCGGTCGTCGACTGGCTCGACGGCCACGTCGGCCGGGGCTGAGCGCCGGCGCAGCCGGTGCCACCCGGCGCGCACGCCGGCGACACCCCAGGCGCAGCAGGCCAGGACCGCGACCGCGACGAACCCGTCGAACCACCAGTGGTTGCCGGTGACCAGCACGACGAACACCGTCACCGCGGCGTGCAGCGGCCCGACGACCCGCCAGCGGCTGCCGGCGATCCG
>SCQZ01000381.1 GCA_004299665.1 Jatrophihabitans sp. | reverse complement strand
GGCGCCGAGGCGATGCTGGCCCGCCGCCCCGAGGGCGTCGAGCTGGTACGTGCGGCCGGGCTGGGGGACGACCTGGTCGCGCCGCTGACCACGTCGGCCCAGGTGTACGCGCGGCACGCGCGGCACCCGCTGCCGCCGCGGACGATGATGGGCATCCCGGGCGACCCGGCGACCCTGGCCGGGTTGCTCGAGGCCGCCGAGATCGATCGGGTCGCTCGCGAGCCGCAGACCCCTCCGGTGATCCTCGACGGCGACGTCGCCGTCGGCCCGCTGGTCCGGGCCCGTTTCGGTGACCCGGTCGCGGACCTGCTCGTCGACCCGCTGCTGGGGGGCGTCTACGCCGGGCGGGCCGACGCGCTCTCGCTGGAGGCGACCGTCCCCGCGTTGTTCCGCGAGCTGTCCGCCGGGCCGACCTCCCTGCTGCGCGCCGTCGAGGCGCTCGTGGACCGGGGCGCTCACGACCCGTCCGCGGGTCCCGTCTTCGCCTCGCTGCGCGGTGGGCTGGGACGGCTGCCGGAGGCGCTGGCCGGCGCCGGGCGTTTCGCCGTCCGGACCGGCACGACGGTGCGGCAGATCGAGCGCACCGCCGCCGGCCTGCGGCTGGTCTGCGGGGCCGTGCCGGCCCCGGAGGTGATCGCTGCCGACGCGGTCGTCGTGGCCACGCCGGCACCCAAGGCCGCGCGGCTGCTGGGCGGCATCGTCCCCGCCGCCGCGGCCGCGCTGGGCGGGATCGAGACCGCCAGCGTCGCGATCGTCACCCTGGCCTACCGCGACGTGGACCTTCCGGCAGGCAGCGGGCTGCTCGTGGCGGCGACCGAGGGGTCGGCGGTGAAGGCGGTGACGCTGTCCACGCAGAAGTGGCCGCTCGAGACCGGCGGCACGACCGTGCTGCGCGCGTCCGTGGGTCGCGCGGGCGAGGGGCCGGTGCTGCAGCGCGAGGACCGCGAGCTCGTCGAGTTGGTGCGCCAGGACCTGCGCGTGCTGCTCGGCGTCGACCGGACCCCGATCGACACCCTCGTCACCCGCTGGGGCGGCGCGCTGCCGCAGTACGCCGTCGGGCACGTGGGGCGCATCGCCCGGGCGCGCGGCGCGCTCGCCGCCGCGCCCGCGCTGGCGGTGTGCGGTGCGTACCTCGACGGTGTCGGCATCCCGGCCTGCATCGCGTCGGCACGCGTCGCGGCCGAGCGGGTGCTGGCGCATCTGGGCGCGGGAGGACAATGAGGCACATGGTCAACAGCAGGAAAGCACGTGAACTCAACGACGTCGTCCGGTACACCATGTGGTCGGTGTTCCGCGCCGAACGCACCCTCGGCTCCGCCGCCCGGCAGGACCTTGCCACCGAGGTGGACGAGCTGTTCGCCCAGCTCGCCGACAAGGACGTCGTCGTGCGCGGGACGTACGACGTGAGCGCGCTGCGCGCGGACGCCGACGTGATGATCTGGTGGCACGCGGCGACGGCGGACGCGCTGCAGGACGCGTACGGCCGCTTCCGCCGGACCCGCCTCGGCGGACACCTGGCGCCCACCTGGTCCAACATGGCGCTGCACCGGCCGGCCGAGTTCAACAAGAGCCACCTGCCCTCGTTCCTGACCGACGAGCAGCCCAAGCGCTACGTCGCCGTCTACCCCTTCGTGCGCTCCTACGACTGGTACCTGCTGGCGGACGAGGAACGCCGCGCGCTGCTGGCAGAGCACGGCCGGATGGCGCGCGAGTACCCGGACGTGCGCGCCAACACCGTGTCCTCGTTCGCGCTCGGGGACTACGAGTGGGTGCTCGCCTTCGAGGCGGACGACCTGGGCCGGATCGTCGACCTGATGCGCCACCTGCGCGGGTCCGAGACGCGCCGCCACGTCCGGCTCGAGATCCCGTTCCACACCGGCAGCCGGCGCAGCGTCGCGGAGATCGTCGAGGCCTTGCCGTAGCCTTCCGCCGGAGGCCACCGCGCTGTCGACATGCGATTGCGGTGCCCGGAACCCACGGACGCATGTCAGATCGCGAAGGGCGGCTGCGGTGAGACTCGGCCTGCACGTCTCGGACTTCACCTGGCCCGGCGGACCGCCGTCGCTCGCGCAGGACCTGGCACGCATCGCGCGCACGGCGGACGACGGCGGCTTCGCGATGCTGTCGGTGATGGACCACGTGTGGCAGATCGCGCACATCGGCCCGCCGGAGCACGAGATGCTCGAGGCGTACACGACGCTGGGCTACCTGGCCGCCCACAGCGAGCGCATCGACCTGCTCGCGTGGGTGACCGCCGTCGTCTACCGCGAGCCCGGGCTGCTGGCCAAGACGGTGACGACGCTCGACGTCCTGTCCGGCGGCCGGGCCTGGCTGGGGATCGGCGCCGCCTGGAACGACGAGGAGTCGCACGGGCTCGGGCTGCCGTTCCCGCCCGTCGCGGAACGGTTCGAACGCCTCGACGAGGCGCTGCGGATCTGCACGCAGATGTGGGACGACGAGGACGACTCCGCGTTCAGCGGCACGCACTACACCCTGAGCCGGACCCTCAACTCACCGCAGTCGCTGCGCCGGCCGCACCCGCCGATCCTCATCGGGGGCGGCGGCGAGCGCAAGACGCTGCGGCTGGTGGCGCAGTACGCGCAGGCGTGCAACCTGTTCAACGGGCCCGACCTGGAGCGCAAGCTGGACGTGCTGCGCGGACACTGCGAGGCCCTGGGGCGCGACTACGACGAGATCGACAAGACCGTCATGATGTCGCTCGACCCGGGCAAGGACGGCGAGAAGGTGCCCGCGCTGCTGGAGCAGCTGGCGCGGCTGGCCGGGCTCGGGATCGTGCACGTCCACGGGTCGGTCCCGGGCGTCGCGTCGATCGCGCCGCTGGACCTGCTCGCCGAGCGGGTGATCCCGCAGATCGCACAGCTGTGACCCACCGCCCCGGCGGGATCAGCCGGCGGGCTCGAAGCGCAGCGAGATCGAGTTGATGCAGTAGCGCAGGTCCGTGGGCGTGTCGTAGCCCTCGCCCGCGAAGACGTGGCCGAGATGGCTGTGGCAGGCCGCGCAGAGCACCTCGGTGCGGCTCCTGCCCAGCGACGAGTCGTCGCGTTCGATCACGCGGTCGCCGGCGAGCGGGGTGAAGAAGCTGGGCCAGCCGCAGTGCGAGGCGAACTTGGTCTCGCTGCGGAACAGCTCCGTCCCGCATGCCCGGCACCGGTACACACCGACCTCGTGGTGCTCGTTGTACTCGCCCGTGAAGGGTCGCTCCGTCGCCGCCTCGCGCAGGACGGCGTACTCGTCGGGTGTCAGGTCGGCGCGCCACTGTGCGTCGGTCCGGGTGACGGCGGGCGGGGGCAGTTGCTCGTTCCTCATGACCTGACGGTACCCAGGTACGGGTTCAGCCCAGGATGATGCCGAACGCGCTGACGATCGCCGAGATCGCCAACCCGGCGAGGATCAGCCAGACGATCACGCGGGCGGCGGTGCGGCGCCCGCCGGTCAGCCGCGTCAGCCCGGAGCCGAAGGCGGCGATGTTCTGCAGTTCGCCGTCGGCGGTGTTCGGGTTGGCCGAGCGCAGCCAGGCGCCGTCGACGATCGGGGAGGCCCAGCTCGGGTCGCCGGGTTCGTCGGCACCGTCGGCACCGCTCGCCTCGTACAACCGCACGCGACCACTGTAAGCGGCTAACGTCGCACCATGGCGTCGCCCAGCACCGAACTCGAGGTGGGGGAGCGGACCGTGCGCATCAGCAACCCCGACCGCGTGTACTTCCCCGACCTCGGGGTGACCAAGCTCGACCTCGCCCGCTACTACGTGGCGGTCGGGGACGGCATCGTGCGCGCGCTGCGGGAGCGCCCGTGCATGCTGCACCGCTACCCCGACGGACTGGCGGGGGAGAAGATCTACCAGAAGCGCCTTCCCAAGGGTGCGCCGGAGTGGGTGCAGACGGCCCGGGTCGCCTTCCCGTCCGGGCGGGTGGCCGACGAGTTGTGCGTGACCGAGTTGGCGTCGGTGATCTGGGCGGTGCAGATGTCGACGGTGGAGTTCCACCCGTGGCACAGCCGCCGCGCCGACGTCGAGCGGCCCGACGAGTTGCGCATCGACCTCGACCCGCAGCCGGGGACCGGGCTGGCCGAGGCCAAGCAGGTCGCGGCCGTCGTGCACGAGGTGCTCGCCGAACTCGGCGCCGTCGGCTGGCCGAAGACCTCGGGCTCGCGCGGGATCCACGTGTACGTGAGGATCCGGCCGCGTTCCGGGTTCCGCGAGGTCCG
>SCQZ01000380.1 GCA_004299665.1 Jatrophihabitans sp. | reverse complement strand
GATCTTCGCGCGAGTTCGCTGCCGATCGACCCGGCCGCGCCTGTCCCGAGCACGACTTTGCCGTGGATGGATGCAGGATGTTGGCTAGGACTTGAAGCACGCCTGCGGCTGCGGAAACCGCGATCGTGGCAGCAGGATCGGGATGTCCAGATCCGTGCGACCACCGGTGCGCACTCCCACCGGGAGCAGGTAGGTCCCGAACACCGCGAGAGCATCGACAACTGCGATAGGTCCGTACTTCCGAGAACCGCGGGCGATTCGGCTCGCGTTCTGTCCGTGGCCATGTGAAAGTCCGCAGTCGTGGCCACGAAGAGTCCGCGCCCCCTCCGTGCTGAGCTGAACGCGAAGCGCCCTCCGGTCGGCGATGGTGTCGCTGTGAACGGACACCAAGACCGCAGCGGAGGGCGCCGTCGTGAAGTCTCCCAGAGAACGCATGGACATCGTCGCCGCGTACCGTGACCTCGGCAGCTATCGCGCCGCCGCGGCGCTGTGCGGCACCACCGACAAGACGGTGCGGCGCGTCATCCAGCGCCAGCAGCAGGGGCCGCCGCCGCCCGACCCGCCCGCGTGCACAACACCGCCGTCGCCGGCGACGTCGTGCGCGAGAAGATCGCCGCGACCGACGGCCGGATCTCGGCCAAGCGCCTGCTGCCGCTCGCGCGCGCCGCGGGGTATACGGCGTCGGCGCGCAACTTCCGCCGCCTGGTCCGCGAGCGCAAGGACGAGTGGCGCCGCACGCGGCGCGTCTATCGCCCGTGGCTGCCGACCCCCGGCGAGCACCTCGCCATCGACTGGGGCCAGGAGGGTTCCCGCCACATCTTCTGCGCCGTGCTCGTCTGGAGCCGCTTTCGCTTCGTGCGCTTCGCCGCCGACGAGCGGCAGGCGACGACGCTGCGCCTCCTGGCGGAGTGCTTCGAGGAACTCGGCGGCGTGCCCGCGACGGTGCTCGCCGACCGCATGGGCTGCCTCAAGGCGGGGGTCGTGGCCAACGTGGTCGTGCCGCACCCGGAGTACGTGCGCTTCGCCAGCCACTTCGGCTTCCGCCCCGACTTCTGCGAGGCCCACGACCCCGAATCGAAGGGTGCGGTGGAGAACCTGGTCGGGTATGCGAAAGAGGACCTGGTGATCCCGCTCGCGCCGGGCGCGTCGGTCGCCGAGGCGAACGCCGCCGCGACCCTGTGGTGCGCCGAGGTGAACGCGGCACGCCACAGCGAGACGGCGGCCGTCCCGGCCGAGCGATTGGTGGCCGAGAGATCGGCGCTCCGACCGCTGCCGCAGCTGCGCCCATCGCTGCGGGCGGGCGAGGCGCGCACGGTCGATCGCCTGGCGACGATCCGCTTCGGCTCGGCGCGGTACTCGGTGCCTCACGCCCTGGTCGGCACAAAGGTCGAGGTCGCCGCACAGGACGGCGAGATCGTCATCACCCAGCGCGGCGCCGAGGTGGCGCGGCATCTGGCCGTCGCCCCGGGCGAGGCCTCCATCCTGGACGACCATTACGGCGGGCCGCGGCGCGCCCCCGCCCGGGCGATCCGCCCGCGCAGCGCCTCCGAGCGGGCCTTTTGCACCCTGGGGCCGGCGGCCGAGGCCTTCCTGCGCGCCGCGGCCGCCGCGGGCACCGCGCGCCTGGCCTCCGAGCTCGGTGAGATCTCCGCCCTCGAGGCGGCCTTCGGCAAAGCGCCGCTGGTGGCGGCGATCGAGCGCGCGAGCTC
>SCQZ01000379.1 GCA_004299665.1 Jatrophihabitans sp. | reverse complement strand
GAAAGGTCTTGCGGGCCTGCTGCGCGAGGTGAGGGATCGGCTCCCACGCCAGGTGCTGACCGTCGGGAGACCGGTTCACCATGTGGGACAGGAATCGCCCCTCGTGGGCGCCGACGTCGATGCAGTTCGAGTCATGCCTGAGCAGCCAGCCCAGGAGCAGTTCCAGGTGCCGGTTGTCCTTGCCCTCGCGTTCGGCGCCGGCGTCGAGTTCCTGCGACTCTGCGCGCGTGGTCGGGGCGCCACACGCGACCGGGGCGGTTCCGGGCGTCGGGTAGCGCGTCGCCAGCCGCCACGCCAACGCATCGGCGAGACGGTCGGCCGCGGTGGCGGCCATACGGCGAACGGGTGAGCGCGACATGGGGGCAGGGTAGCAACCACGCCGTCGTGCCTCAGCGCGTCAGCGCCCGTTCGACCGCGTGGCGGAACCGGTCGGCGAGGACGCTCCAGTCGTACCCGGACTCTGCCAGGGCGCGAGCCTTGGCGGCGCGGTGGTCGGCCCCTGCGCGATCGGTGACGCAGGTGTGGACGGCTGCGGCGAACAGTGCGGGGTCGGCCAGCAGCAACTCCCGGCCGTCGGCGACGTCCACCCCGCGCGCTCCGAGCGGAGTGGACACGACCGGCACCCCGGCGGCAAAGCTCTCCATCAGCTTGATGTTCGTACCGCCGCCGGAGACCATCGGGTTCAGCGAGACGTCGGCCGAGGCGAGCAGTTGCGCCAGCGCCGAATCGGACAGCCGGCCGGTGGCGACGATGTTCGACGGCCTGCCCAGGGGGTCGAGGTGCTCGCCGACCCCGCCGGCGATGACGAAGAGGGTGTCCGGCAGGCAGGGGGCGAGTTCGACGATGAAGTCGACGGCCTCCAGGTTCGGCTTGTGGTAGCTGCCGACGAACAGGGCGAGGCTCCCCACGCCGGGGTGAACCGACCGGGTGGCCTTCGCGGCAAGCCAGCGGTCGCGGTTGCGCCGGCGATCGGCTCCGGTGGTGAACGGCGTGCCCGCCACGTCGTAACCGTTGGGTACCAGTTCCCACGAGGCGAGCGAGGGACCGAGTTCGCAAAGGCTGGCGCGGTCGTCCTCCGAACAGACCGTGACGAGTTCGGCGCCGCGGACCGCCGCTCGCTCGACGGCGCGGACCGCCTGCGTCAGGGCCTGGGCCGCCGGATTGTCCCCGTAGATCTCCGACTTCATCACCGTCTCGGCGTTGTGCGCGTCGTACACGAACGGCAGGTTCGGGCACGCGATGCGCAACGCCGGAAGCAGGTACGGGTGTGCGAGCACGGCCACGGAGGCGCGCGCGCCGAGGTCGCCCACCAGGCTCAGGAACGCGGGGTTCTGGGCGATGAGCAAGGACGCGGCGATATCGCCGATGGGCACGCCCACGCGGTGGGCGATCTGGGACTCGAGACCGACGTGGGCCGAGCTGACCGGGCGGGAGTACTGCGTCATGCGGGGCCCGAGTGAGAGCGTCGTCCCGCCCGGTACCGACGTGTCGAGCGCGAGGACGTCGACGTCCCAGCGGTCGGTGAGGCCGTCCGCGAGCGACCTGGCGCGCAACTGGCCACCGTGACGCACTGGTTCGAGGCCGTAGGTGGACAGGACGATGACGCGATCGCGCCGCGACCGCGTACGTGTCGCGACCGGAGCAGGAGCGGGAGCGGGCCCGGCGAGGAGCGTGTCGACGACCGGATCCCACGTGATCGTCTGTGCGGATCGCCGGCCGTTCGTGCCGAGCCGCGCGGCGAGGTCCGGGTCCTCGGCAAGTCGCTGCATCGCGCGCCCCAACTCGCCGGCTGCCGGGGCGGTCACGATGCCGTCGACGCCGTCGATCACAGTGTCGGACACCCCGCCGCTGTCGGTGCAGGTGATGACCGGCTTGGCGGCGAGGTGGGCTTCGAGCGCGACCAGGCCGAAGTCCTCGTCCTTCGGAACGAACGGCACCGCGAGCGCACGCGAGTACTCGGCGACGAGATCGAGGTCCGAGATCCGGCCGAGGAACTCGATGCGGCCGTCCGCCGCCGCCAACTCCTTGAGCCGACCCTCGTCCGGCCCGGTCCCGGCGATCCGCAGCCGGACGGGTGCGCCCACGTAACGCATCGCCTCGATGATCAGCTCGATTCGCTTCGGCGGATCGAGGCGGCTGACGGTGAACAGCGCCTGGTAGGGCCCCTCGTGCAGCCCCTGCAGGCTCGACGGTGGCGGGAGCACGTCCACGGCGGCGCCGTGCGGGAAGTAGTCCCGCCGTCTCGCGACCGTGCGGGAGATCGCAGCGAATCGGCCGACGTTGCGCGGGTCGAGAGCGTCGCGATCGAGCCAGTGGATCAGTGAGCGGCACAACGGCCCGGGGAAGGCGAGTGCCGGGTGATCGTCGCCCAGCGCGTCCACCGTCGCACGCGCGACGCGCAGCACCGTCCGCCAGCCGTCCCGCGACCCGGGGGCGGTCCGCAGCACGTCCCGCAACGCGAGCACCTCCGGCGCGTCGGTGCCGGCCGGATCGGCTTGCGGGCCTGTATAGGTGTCGTACAGCCCCCGCAGGGTGTGCAGCATGTAGACCGCGTGCGAGCGGTGCCGGACCATCCAGCTCGGGTACTTGGTGGAGATGACGTGGTCGAAGTCCGTCAGGTCGAGGGCCCCGAACGCCGAGTAGCTGTCGACGAGTTGGCCGAACGAATGCTCGGGCGAGTCGACGGCGATCAGCTCTGCCGTGTGGCCCGGCCGCTCGCCGATCGCCGCAACCAGGCCGTCGTACAGCCTCTCGGCGCCACCGACGACGTACGGCACGGACCGCGGGACGACGACGGCGACCCTCACGCGCCCGCCTTGCCGCGAGCCGCAGGGCAGCTCATGTGGACAGGACCCTCTCGACGCCGTCGGCGAGTTCTCGCATCGCGCGACTCCAGGTGTAGGCCGAGGCCGTCTCACGCGCCGCCTCACCCATCTTGGCCGCCATTCCCCTGTCGCCCGCGAGCCGCCGGACCGCGTCGGCGATGGCGCCCCCCTGCGGCGCGACGACGAACCCGTTCACGCCGTCCTCGACGAAGTTGACCAGATTGCCCCCGTCCTCGCACACGATGAGCGGCTTGCCGTACGCCATCGCCTCGATCGCGGTCAGCCCGTAATCCTCGAGGTAGGCCGGCGCCACCACGCACAGCGAGCGGCGGTACAGCCCGTCGAGATCCTGCGTGGATGCGTAGCCGCGGAAGGTCACGGCGCCCGGGCGGGAGGGGAGTGGACCCGGC
>SCQZ01000378.1 GCA_004299665.1 Jatrophihabitans sp. | reverse complement strand
GGGCGATCCAGCGGCTGCGCGGCCTGATCCCCAAGCAGGTGCCGATCGTCGGCGTCGAGGGCGGCGAGATCAACATCGTGCCGGTCGACTACGTCGCGAAGGCGATGGACCACCTGGCCCACAGCCCCGGCCTGGACGGGCAGACCTTCCACCTCACCGACCCGGAGCCCCCGACCGTCGGCGAACTGCTGGCGATCCTCACCCGCGCGGCCGGCGCCCCGTCGCCGTCGTCCAACCTCGACGTCCGCGCGCTCGACGGCCTGCCCGCAAAGCTGGCCGCGACGATCACGAAACTGCCGATCGCCAAGCAGGCCACGGACCTGGTGCTCGCCGAACTCGGCGTCCCGCGCGAGATGTTCGCCTACCTGACCTACCCGACGCACTTCGACTCGGCCAAGACCCAGCGGGCCCTGGCCGGCAGCGGCATCGCGGTGCCGCCGCTGTCCACCTACGCCGGTGTCCTCTGGGAGTACTGGGAGCGCACCTACAGCCCCGACCGCCGGCGCGACCGGGTGCTCTCCCGCGCCGTCAACGGCAGGACTGTGATGATCACCGGCGCGTCGTCGGGGATCGGGCGGGCCCTGGCGCTGCGCATCGGCGCGGCGGGCGGCACGGTGCTGCTCGTCGCGCGGGGGGCCGAGGCGCTGGAGGAGACCAGGCACGAGATCGAGACCTTCGGCGGGGTCGCGTTCGTCCATCGCGCGGACCTGTCCGACATGCACGACATCGAGCGGATGGCCAAGGAGGTGCTCGCCGAGCACGGCCGCGTCGACATCCTGGTGAACAACGCGGGTCGCTCCATCCGCCGCTCCATCGCGCTGTCCTACGACCGGTTCCACGACTTCGAGCGCACCATGCAGCTGAACTACTTCGGCGCGGTGCGGCTGATCCTCTCGCTGCTGCCGGTGATGCGCCAGACGTCCGCGGACGGGCGGCGCGGCGGCCACATCGTGAATATCAGCTCGATCGGTGTCCAGACGAACATTCCTCGCTTCTCCGCGTACGTCGCGTCCAAGGCCGCGCTGGACGCCTTCAGCCGGTGCATCGCCTCGGAGGTGATCGACGACGGCGTGCACATCACCACCGTGCACATGCCCCTCGTGCGCACCCCGATGATCGCCCCGACGAAGATGTACGACCGGTTCCCGACCATCTCCGCCGCCGAGGCCGCAGACATGATCGTGAAGGCGATCGTGCGCCGGCCCAAGAAGGTGGCGACCCCGCTGGGCAACGCGGGCGCGCTGCTGTACCAGGTGGCACCGCGCGCGGCCGACGTCGTGCTCAACGCCGGCTACAAGATGTTCCCGGACTCCAAGGCCGCCCGCGGGGAGAAGGGCGAGGAGAAGGTGTCCACCGAGAGCGTCGCGTTCGCGCACATCCTGCGCGGCGTGCACTGGTGAGTCGATCGATCAGTTGATCACGCCCCGCGAGTGACGCCCCAACCCTGCCACTGCGCGGCATCAATGACGCAGAACCGATTTCCCTCCGGGTCCTCCATGATCACATAGTCCGCATCGGACGGGCGCCGGTCCCAGTGCACGTCACGCGCACCCAACCCACGCAGCCGGTCGACCTCGGCCGACTGATCCCGGGCATACAGATCGAGATGGATGCGCGGTGGAACAACCCGTTCGGACGGGTGCGCATCGAGCGAGAGGTTCGGGCCTGCGCCGCGGGGAGGATGCAGCAGCGCGAAGTCCTCACCGACGGGTTGGCGGACGACGTAGCCGAGCGCCTTCGACCAGAACTCGATCTGCCCGGCCAGGTTGTCCACCCTGATGACGACCGAACCGAGCGCGAGCATCGCGCCAACATACGCGCGCACGGCGCGAATGCCTAGGATTCCGGCATGGCGCAACGGGTGGGGATCATGGGCGGCACCTTCGACCCGATCCACCACGGACACCTCGTCGCGGCCAGCGAGGTCGCGTCGCTGTTCGAGCTGGACGAGGTCGTCTTCGTCCCGACCGGTGCTCCCTGGCAGAAGTCGGACCGCCAGGTCAGCGCGGCGGAGCACCGGTACCTGATGACGGTGATCGCCACCGCCTCCAACCCGCGGTTCTGGGTGAGCCGCGTGGACATCGACCGTCCCGGCCCGACCTACACCGCGGACACCATCCGTGACATCGCCGCGCTGCGCCCGGGCGCCGAGTTGTTCTTCATCACCGGCGCCGACGCCCTCGCGCAGATCCTGTCGTGGCGGAACGCGCAGGACGCCCTGCACCTGGCCCGCTTCGTCGGCGTCACCCGCCCCGGCTACGTGCTGTCCGACGACCACCTGCCGAGCGACACGGTCACCCTGGTGGACGTCCCCGCCATGGCGATCTCCTCCAGCGGGTGCCGCGAACGGGTGATGGCGGGCCGGCCCGTCTGGTACCTCGTGCCCGACGGCGTGGTGC
>SCQZ01000377.1 GCA_004299665.1 Jatrophihabitans sp. | reverse complement strand
GTTGCAGGCCGCGATCGGACGTGCCTGCCGCGACAGCTCCCGGGCGATCGCCGACGGCGCCCGCATCCTCATCCTCTCCGACCGTGGCTGCGACGAGGACCACGCGCCGATCCCGTCGCTGCTGCTCACCTCCGCCGTCCACCAGCACCTGATCCGTACCGGGCAGCGCACCCAGGTCGGCCTGGTGATCGAGACCGGCGAGGTGCGCGAGATCCATCACGTCGCGCTGCTGGTCGGGTACGGCGCCGCGGCCGTCAACCCCTACCTGGCCTTCGAGACGATCGAGGACCTCGTCGCCGCCGGAGCGATCCGCGGGCTGACCGCGGAGCGGGCGGTGGCGAACTACGTCAAGGCGCTGAGCAAGGGCGTGCTGAAGGTGATGTCCAAGATGGGCATCTCGACGATCGCGTCCTACACCGGCGCCCAGGTGTTCGAGGCGTTCGGCCTGTCGCAGCAGGTACTGGACGACTACTTCGGCGGCACGCGGTCCCGGCTGGGCGGCGTCGGGCTGGAGGTGCTGGCCGAGGAGTGCGCCGCGCGGCACGCCACCGCCTACCCGCCCATCCCGACCGCGAAGGCGCACCGCCGTCTGGACGTCGGCGGTCAGTACCAGTGGCGCCGCGAGGGGGAGTTGCACCTGTTCAGCCCCGAGACCGTGTTCCTGCTGCAGCACGCCACCCGGCAGCGCCGCTACCAGGTGTTCCGGGAGTACTGCGAGAAGGTCGAGGCCCTCAACCGCGAGGGCGGCACGCTGCGCGGGCTGTTCGAGTTCGCCCCGGACCGGGCACCGATCCCGCTGGAGCAGGTCGAGCCCGTCAGCGAGATCGTCAAGCGCTTCGCGACCGGCGCCATGTCCTACGGGTCGATCTCCGCCGAGGCGCACGAGACGCTGGCGATCGCCATGAACCGCCTAGGCGGCAAGTCCAACTCCGGCGAGGGCGGCGAGGACGCCGACCGCTACCTGCCCGACGAGAACGGCGACCTGCGGCGCTCGGCCGTCAAGCAGGTCGCCTCCGGGCGATTCGGCGTGACCTCGCACTACCTCGTCAACGCGGACGACATCCAGATCAAGGTCGCCCAGGGTGCCAAGCCCGGCGAGGGCGGCCAGCTGCCCGGCTACAAGGTGTACCCGTGGATCGCCCGCACCCGGCATTCGACGCCCGGGGTGGGGTTGATCAGCCCGCCGCCGCACCACGACATCTACTCCATCGAGGACCTCGCGCAACTGATCCACGACCTCAAGAACGCCAACGACCAGGCCCGCATCCACGTCAAGCTGGTCGCCGAGGCGGGCGTCGGGACGGTCGCCGCGGGGGTGTCGAAGGCGCACGCGGACGTCGTGCTCATCTCCGGTCACGACGGCGGGACCGGGGCTGCACCGCTGACGTCCCTCAAGCACGCCGGGCTGCCGTGGGAACTCGGGCTGGCCGACACCCAGCAGACGCTGCTGCTCAACGGCCTGCGGGACCGCATCACCGTCCAGGTCGACGGGGCGATGAAGACCGGGCGGGACGTGGTCGTCGCCGCACTGCTCGGGGCGGAGGAGTTCGGGTTCGCCACCGCGCCGCTGATCGTCTCCGGCTGCATCATGATGCGGGTCTGCCACCTGGACACCTGCCCGGTCGGGGTCGCCACCCAGAACCCCGTGCTGCGCGAGCGGTTCACCGGCAAGCCGGAGTTCGTCGAGACGTTCTTCGAGTACATCGCCGAGCAGACGCGCGAGATCCTGGCGTCGCTGGGTTTCCGGTCGTTGCAGGAGGCGATCGGGCACGCGGAGGTGCTCGACACGCGAGCGGCCGTCGGGCACTGGAAGGCGGCCGGGCTGGACCTGGCGCCGCTGCTCGCCGTCCCCGCCTCGCCCTACGGGGACGCCCCGCGTCGCACCCGCGCGCAGGACCACGGCCTGGACGCGGCGCTGGACAACACGCTGGTCCAGCTCTGCGAGGGTGCCCTGCTGGACGGCACGCCGGTGCGGCTGGAACTGCCGGTGCGCAACGTGAACCGGACCGTGGGCACGATGCTCGGTTCGATGGTCACCCGCCGGTACGGGGCCGAGGGTCTGCCGCCGGGGACGATCGACATCACCTTCCGCGGCTCGGCGGGTCAGTCGTTCGGCGCGTTCCTGCCGAGGGGCGTCACGCTGAGCCTGTTCGGGGACGCGAACGACTACGTCGGCAAGGGACTGTCCGGCGGTGTGATCGCGGTGCGCCCGGACGAGGCCGCTCCGTTCGCGGCGGAGGTCAACGTCATCGCCGGGAACGTGATCGGCTACGGCGCGACCGCGGGCGAGCTGTACCTGCGCGGCGTCGTCGGCGAGCGGTTCTGCGTCCGCAACTCCGGGGCCACGGCGGTGTGCGAGGGGACCGGGGACCACGCGCTCGAGTACATGACCGGCGGCACCGCGGTGATCCTTGGACCCACCGGCCGCAACGTCGGGGCCGGCATGTCCGGCGGGCACGCGTACGTCCTGGACGCGGAGCTGGCGCAGGTCAACACCGACCTGGTCGACGTCGAGCCGGTGACCGGAGCAGATGCCGACCGCCTGCGGGAGATCGTCGCGGCGCACGCCCGGGCAACCGGATCCACGGTCGCGCACGCGCTGCTCGCCGACTGGGCGGCGGCGCTCGCGCGGTTCTCGGCGATCGTGGCCCGGGACTTCCGCCGCGTCCTGGAGACCACCCGGCGCGCCCAGGAGGAGGGCGAGGACGTCGACGCCGCCGTGATGGCAGCCGCCCGCGGCTGACCGGGCCACTACGCTTGGTCCCGTGACGCGCCGCGCGAAGATCGTCTGCACGCTGGGGCCGTCCACCGACACCCCCGAACGCTGCCGCGCGCTGGTCGATGCGGGCATGGACGTCGCGCGGCTGAACTTCAGCCACGGCGAGCACGCCGAGCACGGCCGCCGGTTCCGCGAGGTCCGCCAGGCCGCGCAGGCGGCGGGCCGCAACGTCGCGGTGCTGGCGGACCTGCAGGGTCCCAAGATCCGCCTCGGCCGCTTCGCCGACGGCCCCGTGGAGTGGGCCACCGGCGAACGCGTGCGCATCACCGTCGAGGACTGTCCCGGTGATCACGACCGCGTCTCCACCACGTACCGGCACCTCGCCGACGACGTGCGCCCGGGGGACAAGCTGCTCGTCGACGACGGCAACGTGGCGCTCGTCTGCGTCGACGTCGAGAACGGCACCGACGTGGTCTGCGACGTCACCGAGGGCGGCACGGTCAGCAACAACAAGGGCCTGTCGCTGCCGGGTGTCGAGGTGAGCGTGCCCGCGATGTCGGAGAAGGACGCGGACGACCTGGAGTTCGCGCTGCGCCTCGGGGTCGACTTCGTGGCGCTCTCGTTCGTCCGGCAGGCCGACGACGTCAAGCTGGTGCACCAGGTGATGGACCGCGTCGGTATCCGCCGCCCGGTCATCGCCAAGCTGGAGAAGCCCGAGGCCGTGGAGCGCCTCGAGGAGGTGGTGCTCGCCTTCGACGGGCTCATGGTGGCGCGCGGCGACCTCGGCGTGGAGATGCCCCTCGAGCAGGTCCCCGTGGTCCAGAAGCGCGCCGTGCAGGTGTGCCGTGACAACGCCAAGCCGGTAATCGTCGCCACCCAGATGCTGGACTCGATGATCACCCATTCCCGGCCGACGCGCGCCGAGGCCTCCGACGTGGCCAACGCGGTGCTCGACGGCGCCGACGCGGTGATGCTCTCGGGCGAGACGAGCATCGGCCGGTACCCCGTGCTCGCGGTAGCGACCATGGGCCGCATCATCGCCTCGGTCGAGGAGACCGGGATGCGGGTGCAGCCGCTCAAGCACAACCCGCGCACCTCCGGCGGGGCGATCGCCAAGGCGGCCCGCGACATCGGCGACGCGCTCGGGGCCGTCGCGCTCGTCGCCTTCACCCAGACCGGCGACACCGCGCGACGGCTGTCGCGGCTGCAGCCGCGACAGCGGCTGCTGGTGTTCACCCCGGTGGAGCAGGTGCAGCGGCAGATGGCCCTGCTCTGGGGTGCCGAGGCACACCTGGTGTGGACGGTCAAGTCGACCGACGAGATGGTGCGGCAGGTGGACTCGGCGCTGCTCAACCGCGGGGTGTGCCGCCCGCACGACCTCGTCGTCGTGGTGGCGGGCACGCCGCCCGCGACGCCGGGGGCCACGAACACGGTTCGGGTCCACCACATCGGCGACGTGCTGCGCCATGACCTCTGAGGTCGACGCGGACCGGCAGCGGGCCGGTCAGGGCGCCGTCGACGGCCTCGTGCGCCTGCTGGACCTCGAGCGGATCGAGGAGAACATCTTCCGCGGCGCGAGTTCGCGCACCCGCTGGCAGCGCGCCTTCGGGGGCCAGGTCGCCGGCCAGGCACTGGTCGCGGCGGGCCGCACGGTGGAGCCGGCGCGGGCGGTGCACTCGCTGCACTCGTACTTCATCCGTGCCGGTGACTCGGACGCCCCGATCGTCTACGAGGTCGACCGTGTGCGCGACGGCCGGTCCTTCAGCACCCGCCGGGTGACGGCGGTCCAGCACGGCCGGACGATCTTCGCGCTCTCGGCGTCCTTCCAGCTCGCCCAGCCCGGGATCGAGCACCAGCCCGCGATGCCCGCCGGGACGCCGGCGCCGGAGGAGTTGCCGACGATCGACGAGCGGCTGGCCCGCACCGACTCCGAGACCGCCGAGTACTTCCTCGCCTCGCCGCGGCCGATCGAACTGCGTTACGTCGACCCGCCCCAGTGGCAGGTGCCGACACCGCCCGCGCGCGGCGGGCTGAGCCGGGTGTGGATGCGCGCGAACGGGCGGCTGCCGGACGATCCGCTGCTGCACGTGTGCGTGCTGACCTACGCCTCCGACATGACGCTGCTGGACTCGGTCCTCGCGCGGCACGGGCTGGTCGCCGGCCGCGAGGTGACCGCGATGGCCTCGCTCGATCACGCGATGTGGTTCCAGCGGACGTTCCGTGCCGACGAGTGGTTCCTGTACGCGGCGGAGTCACCGACGGCCGCGGGCGGCAGGGGACTGGCCAGCGGCAGGTTCTTCGACCGGGACGGGACCCACCTGGTCAGCGTCGTGCAGGAGGGGATGATCCGGGTGCGGGACCGGGCCGGCGCCTGAACCGGCGCCGTGTCAGCCGGCGGTCGCCGCGAGCAGTTCCCACGCCGCGCGCACGTGCCGTTCCTCGGTCAGCGTGGCGCCGATCGACATGCGCAGCGCCGGCGCGCCGTCCACGGTGGTGTGGGTGAGGTACATGCGCCCGGTGGCGTTCACCGCGTCCATCAGGGCACGCGTCGCGTCGTCGCCGGCGCGCAGCCGGAAGGTCACCAGGGCGAGCGGGTGCGGTGCGACGATCTCGAACCGGTCGTCGGAGGCCACCCACCCGGCGAAGCGCTGGGTGAGCGCCACCGACCGCCGGATGTGCTCGCGCAGACCCTCGGCGCCGTACCAGCGGATGACCGCCCACAGCTTCAGGGCGCGGAACCGGCGCCCGAGCGGGACGTGCCAGTCGCGGTAGTCGATCACCGCGCCCGCGTCGGACGCCGCGTTGCGCAGGTACTCGGGCAGGATCGACAGCGCGCCGATCAGCGGGGCGCGGTCGGCGACGTAGAACACGTCGCAGTCGAAGTTCGTCAGCAGCCACTTGTGCGGGTTGGTGCAGTAGGAGTCGGCCAGTTCGAGACCGTCGTTGAGCCAGCGCAGTTCGGGTGCCACGGCCGCCACGCCCGCCCAGGCGGCGTCGACGTGTAACCACGCCCCGTGCTCGTGCGCGAGCCGGGCCAGATCGGCCACCGGGTCGACGGCCCCGGTCCCGGTCGCGCCGACCGACGCGACGACGAGCGCCGGCGTGATGCCCGCGGCCCGGTCCGCGGCCAGCAGCGCGGCCAGGTGTTGTGGCCGTGCGGCCTGGGTGGAGGGGTCCACCTCGATCTTGCGCAGCGCATCGGATCCGAGACCGGCGACGCGGCACGCCTTCTCCACCGACGAGTGCGTCTGCCCGGAGGTGTAGACGGCGTACCTCCCGGCGGCGACCCCGGCGTGCTCGGTCGCGCCGCCGCTGACGCGGTGCAGCGCCGCGAGCACCGCGACCAGCGCCGCGTCCGAGGCCGAGTGCTGGATCACCCCGCCGCCGGGTCCGGAGGAGGCGAACCGGCCCGGCAGGTCGAGCAACTCGCAGAACCAGTCCAGGACGTGCGTCTCGAGTTCGGTCGCCGCCGGCGAGGTCGTCCAGAGCATGCCCTGGACCCCGAGGCCGGAGGCCAGCAGGTCCCCGAGGATCGCCGGACCGCTCGCGTTCGCGGGGAAGAAGCCGAAGAACGACGGGTGCTGCCAGTGCGTCAGCCCGGGGACGATCACGCGGTCCAGGTCGCGCATCAGGTCCTCGAACGGCTCTGCGGTCTCGGGGGGATGGGCCGGCAGGGCCATGCGGGTGTCACCCGGTCGGGACCGGGACAGCACGGGCAGGCTCTCCACGCGCTCGTAGTAGTCCGCGATCCAGTCCACCACCTCGCGGCCGTACCGCCGGAACTCCTCCGGCGTCATGTGGGTCATGCGGTGCTCACGAGTGGGGGCTCACGAGTGGGGGCTCACGTAGTCGCCCACGGGCGGGCGCTGCACGATCATCAGCCGGTTCCAGGAGTTGATCACGACGATCGCGAGCAGGAGCTTGCCGACCGCCTCGTCGTCGAAGTACCGCCGCGCCTCGTCGAGGACCTCGTCGGGCACCTCCTGGTGCTCGAGCCGGGTGACCGCCTCGGTGAGCCGCAGCGCCGCGCGTTCGGCGGCGCTGAAGAACGGGGTGTCCCACCAGGCGCTGACCGCGTAGAGGCGCTGTTCGGTCTCGCCGAGCGCGCGGGCGTCCTTGGTGTGCATGTCCAGGCAATAGGCGCAGCCGTTGATCTGCGACGCGCGGATCTTGACCAGTTCGGCCAGCAGCGGGTCGAGGCCGCTCTCGGCGCTGCGGGAACTGAACGCCGACATCGAGCGCAGGCCCTCCCGGTAGGACGCGGCGAGCGAGTAGCGCGGGGTCTGGGTCACCGCTGCAACCTAGCGCGTCACGATTTCGGGCCGACGTGCTCGCCCCGATGCGGTCCCAGGTGCGACCGGTGCGCGATGACGGTAGCGATACGGTCGCATGTCGACCTGATCGATACTTCGATCTCGGCGGGTGCCCCCGGTGGTGTGCCCCCGGTGGGAGTCGA
Source organism: Jatrophihabitans sp. (assembly GCA_004299665.1). Lineage (GTDB taxonomy): Bacteria > Actinomycetota > Actinomycetes > Mycobacteriales > Jatrophihabitantaceae > FW021-bin43. The sequence continues at coordinate 2,154 of SCQZ01000377.1, read as the reverse complement.
ACCCACACTGTGCGGGTTTTGAGTCCGCTTCCTCTGCCAGTTGGGATACAGGGGCTCAGCTGTCCCGCCGATGGTAGCCGGATACCCTCGCACCGTGCCCGCCGATGCCCGCAGTCCCCAGACCGCGGCCGCGATCCGCGTGCTGATCGCCGAGGACGAGGCACTGATCCGCCTGGACCTGCGCGAGATGCTGCGCGAGGAGGGGTTCGACGTCGTCGGGGAGGCCGGTGACGGCGAGCAGGCGATCGCGCTCGCGGAGCGACTGCGCCCCGACCTGGTCATCTGCGACATCTTGATGCCCAAGCTCGACGGCATCGCGGCCACCGCCCGGATCATGGGCCAGCGGATCGCGCCGGTCGTCATGCTCACCGCCTTCAGCCAGCGCGACCTGGTCGAGAAGGCCCGCGACGCCGGTGCCATGGCCTACCTGGTCAAGCCGTTCGAGAAGCGTGACCTGCTGCCCGCCGTCGAGATGGCCATGTCGCGCTTCGCCGAGATCGTGGCCCTGGAGGCCGAGGTGAGCGGGTTGCGCGAGCGGCTCGAGGCACGAAAGCTGATCGAGCGGGCCAAGGGCGCCCTGATGACCGCGCAGGGCCTGAGCGAGCCGGAGGCGTTCCGCTGGATCCAGCGGGCGGCGATGGACAACCGCACCTCGATGCGCGCGGTCGCCCAGCTCGTGCTCGACGGTAGCCAATCTGCCGACGAATAGGGCTTCCGGGTAGAGATTTGATTACGAACATGCCGGGGGTGGTGCACCCTTACTGTCCTGCGCGCCGATCATCGGCTAACGTGCGCCCGTCACGACCGGACGACCGGTCGGGCAAAGGGTCCCAATAGGAGGCAAAGCAGTGCCAAGACGCACATTCATGACTGCCGCGGTGTTGATCACCGCAGGCACCATGGCTCTGGCCGGGTGCGCCAGTAAGGCCAAGAGCACGAGCAACTCGAATCCGCCGCCTCCCGCGAACACGGGGGCGAGCAGCAGCAGCGCGCCGAGCGCTCCGGTCCTGCACCCCGTCCTGCCGGCCGGCGACGGCAAGGCCCAGTGCAGCGGCGTGACGATCGCATACATCGGTGCGCTGACCGGCCCGAACGCGGCGCTCGGCATCGCGATCAGCAACGCCGCGGCGCTCGCGGTCGACCAGCACAACTCGGCCAACGCGGGCTGCCAGGTCGGCTTCAAGAAGTTCGACTCGCAAGGTGACCCGTCCGTCGCCCCGGGCGTCGTGACCCAGGCGATCAACGAGAGCGACATCATCGGCATCGTCGGCCTGCCGTTCTCCGGCGAGTCGAAGGCCACCGGCGCCGCCCTCAACGCCGCCGGCCTGGTGAACATCTCGCCGTCGGCGACCAACCCGGCCCTGACGACGAACGGCTGGAAGACCTTCCACCGGGTGCTGGGCAACGACGCCTCGCAGGGCCCGGCCGCGGCGAAGTTCATCACGGACACGCTCAAGGCCACGAAGGTCTGCGTCATCCAGGACGACTCCGACTACGGCATCGGCCTGGCGGCGAGCATCACCGCGGCGCTCGGCAGCGCCGTGGTCTGCACCGACAAGGTCAAGACCGGCCAGAAGGACTTCTCCGCGACGGTGAACAAGGTCGTGGCGGCCGCTCCGCAGGCGGTGTTCTACTCCGGCTACTACGCCGAGGGCGGCCCGTTCGCGCAGCAGTTGCACAGCGCCGGCTACACCGGCAAGTTCATCGGCCCGGACGGCGTGAAGGACCCGCAGTTCATCCAGCTCGCCGGACAGGCGGCGGCGCAGGGTGCGTACTTCACCTGCCCCTGCGTCCCGGCCGACGCCAGCGCCACCTTCGCCGCGCAGTACCAGGCGAAGTACGGCACCGCGCCGCAGACCTACTCGGCGGAGTCCTACGACGCGGCGACGATCCTGCTCAGCGGCATCGACAAGGGCAACACGACCCGGCCGAAGCTGCTGGACTGGGTGAACAGCTACAACGCGGACGGCATCACCAAGCACATCCAGTTCTCGCCGACCGGTGAGCTCGCGGGCCAGCCCGCCATCTGGTCGTACGTCGTGCAGGGTGACCAGATCGTGAAGTACAAGGAGATCGGGGGCAGCTGATCGGCAGCACGGATCTCGTACTGATGTGACGGCTCCGGCCCGGGCCCCGACCGGGGGCCCGGGCCGG
>SCQZ01000376.1 GCA_004299665.1 Jatrophihabitans sp. | reverse complement strand
GCGGCCGGGCCGGCCCCGAGCGCGACGGCCGGGGGCGGCGGCTCGCGACGCGGCGGGGCGAGGGCCGGCGTCGCGGCGGCGTCGGCCTGGCGCTGCTCGAGCTCACCGATCACCGAGTGCGGCAGCGTGGTGTCGAACGGGACGATCGTGGCGGCGACGTGCGGGATGCGCCCGACGGCCTCCGCGATCCGGTCCGCGGTGCGGTCGTGCAGCAGGCGCCCGGACACCCGACGGAACGTGCGGCGCGGCAGCAGCACGGTGACCTCGGCACGGTCGGCGACGACGGTGTCCAGCGCCAGTTCGGTCGCGGCGCGGACCAGGCGCCGGTCGGCGCACTCGATGATCTCGAGCGGCACCCGGTCGCCCAGGCCCCGCTCGATCCAGTCGCGCTGCAACAGGTCGGCGACCTCGTTGTCGATCATCAGGTGCACGGCACGCACGTCGGTCGGGCGGATGCTGCCCGCGTAGCGCAGGGCCCGCAGCACGGCGAGGTCGAGTCGGTCGACCAGCACCAGCACCGTGTGGCGGGCGTAGTGCGGCGCCTCCGCCTGGTCCTGGCGGATCCAGGAGGCCAGGTCGAGGGAGCGCGCCTCCTCGCGGTAGCGGCGGTTCAGGCGCATCAGCGCGTACCAGCCGAGCGGGAACAAGATGACGACCAGCCAGGCGCCCTCGGTGAACTTCACGACGGCGAAGATCAGCACCACGAGCATCGAGACGGCGCCGCCGGCGAAGTTGATCGCCAATCGCCTGCGCCAGCCGGACTCCCGGTGCGTCTGGTGGAAGCGGGCCATGCCCAGGCCGGCCATGGTGAATCCGGTGAACACGCCGATCGCGTAGAACGGCACCAGCGCGTCGACGTTGGCGCCGACGGCGAGCAGCAGCGCCACCGCGAGCACGGTCAGCACGATGATCCCGTTGCTGAACGCGAGGCGGTGGCCGCGTCGTGCCAGCTGGCGGGGCAGGAAGGAGTCCTCGGCGACGAAGCTGGTCAGGAACGGGAAGCCGGTGAACGGGGTGTTCGCGCCGGTGTAGAGGATCAGCGCAGTGGCGACCTGCACCACGATGTAGCCCAGGTGCCCGTACCACGCGCCGCCGAAGGCGGCCTTGGCGACCTGGCTGATGACCGTCGGCGAGCCGCTGGTGTACGGGCTGGCGTGCGTCTGCATGGCCAGGTACGAGACCCCGATGACCAGGAAGCCCAGCATCGAACTCATCGTGACGAGCGTGCGCCGGGCGTTGCGCCCCTCCGGCTTGTGGAAGGCGCTGACTCCGTTGGAGATGGCCTCCAGCCCTGTCAGCGACGAGCCGCCGTTGGCGAAGCCCTGCAGCAGCACGTAGATCGCGGCCAGGGACAAGATCGCGTGACCCTGGTCGTGCACCTTGATCTGACCCGCGACGTCGGTCGCGTAGTGCGGCAGGTCGCCGACGATCTCGCGCGCGACGCCGACGACGATGACGGCGGCCATGGAGAAGAAGAAGAAGTAGGTGGGGAAGGCGAACGCCTTGCCCGCCTCCCGGATGCCGCGCAGGTTCCCGTAGCACAGGACCAGCACCGCGGCGACGGTGATCTCCAGGCTGTAGGGACGCAGCCCCGCGGCGGCGGAGGTGATCGCGGCCGTCCCCGCCGCGGCCTGCACGGCGACCGTCACGATGTAGTCGATCATCAACGCGACGGCGGCGATCTGCGCCACCTTCGGACCGAAGTTCTCGCGGGCGACGACGTACGACCCGCCCGCCTTCGTGTAGACCATGACGACCTCGCGGTAGGAGAGCGTCATGAGGACCAGCACGCCGATGACCACCGCGGTCATCGGCATCAGGATGTGGAACGCGGACAGGCCGAAGACCCCGACCAGGGCGACCAGCATCTCCTCGGTGCCGTACGCGGAGGAGGAGATGCAGTCGCTGGACAGCACGCCCAGGGCCGTCTTCTTGGTCAGCTTCTCCTCGCGCAGCCGCGCGGTGACGAGCGGCGGGCCGAGCGCGAACCGTTTGAACCGGTACCCGATGCGCTCCGGAACGTCGAAGGTCACCACGGCTCCGGTAGATCGGCGGTCAGGGCGTGCGTCCCCGCGCGTGGTCGGGGCGAACGGCGGAAGCGTAGTCCACGGGGCCCGCCGGGGCGCGAACCCCGGGGCGATGTGCCACCGGTCACGGTCGGTGTTGACCGCGGCGGACCCCATGGGGCAGGTTCGGGGCGTAGGTGTTCCCGGCGACGGGGGGAGTCCCGTGACCCAGGGCGAGGTGGCGACGCCGCCGGTCGGCGGCGATCTGGACGGGATCGACGCGTACTGGCGGGCGGCGAACTACCTGGCCGTCGGGCAGATCTACCTGCTGGACAACCCGCTGCTACGCGAGGCGCTGCGCCCCGAGCACGTCAAGCCCCGGCTGTTGGGCCACTGGGGCACGACACCCGGGCTGAACCTGCTGTACGCGCACCTGAACCGCGCGATCCGTCGCCGGGACCTGAACGCCATCTTCGTCACCGGGCCCGGACACGGTGGGCCGGCGCTGGTCGCGAACGCCTACCTGGAGGGCACCTACAGCGAGGTGTACCCGCACGTCGGCCAGGACACCGACGGGCTGCGGGCGCTGTTCCGGCAGTTCTCGTTCCCGGGCGGCATCCCCAGCCACGTCGCGCCCGAG
>SCQZ01000375.1 GCA_004299665.1 Jatrophihabitans sp. | reverse complement strand
CACACCCTCGTCGGGGCCGGTGCGGCCGAGGGCGCGATCGACGCCGCGTCGATCCTCAAGCCGATGCTGGCCCGTGGCGAGCTGCAGACGATCGGTGCCACGACCCTGGACGAGTACCGCAAGCACCTGGAGAAGGACGCGGCCCTCGAGCGCCGCTTCCAGCCCGTGCAGGTGGGCGAGCCGACCGTCGCGCACACCATCGAGATCCTCAAGGGGCTGCGGGACCGCTACGAGGCGCACCACCGCGTCTCGATCACCGACTCCGCCCTCGTCGCCGCCGCGGGTCTCGCCGACCGCTACATCAGCGACCGGTTCCTGCCCGACAAGGCGATCGACCTCATCGACGAGGCCGGCGCGCGGATGCGCATCCGCCGGATGACCGCGCCGCCGGACCTGCGCGAGTTCGACGAGCGCATCAACGCGGTCAAGCGCGAGAAGGAGTCCGCGATCGACGCGCAGGACTTCGAGAAGGCCGCGTCACTGCGCGACAAGGAGAAGACGCTGCAGGCCGAGAAGGCCACCCGGGAGCAGGAGTGGAAGTCCGGCGACATGGACGTCGTCGCCGAGGTGGACGACGAGCAGATCGCCGAGGTGCTGGCGACATGGACCGGGATCCCGGTCTTCAAGCTCACCGAGGAGGAGACCTCCCGGCTGCTGCGCATGGAGGACGAGCTGCACAAGCGGGTCGTCGGCCAGCAGCAGGCGATCAAGGCGGTCTCGCAGGCGATCCGACGCACCCGCGCGGGGCTGAAGGACCCGAAGCGCCCCGGCGGCTCGTTCATCTTCGCCGGCCCGTCCGGTGTCGGGAAGACCGAGCTGTCCAAGGCGCTCGCGGAGTTCCTGTTCGGCGACGACGACTCGCTGATCCAGCTGGACATGTCCGAGTTCCACGACCGGTACACCGTCTCGCGGCTGGTCGGGGCCCCGCCCGGCTACGTCGGGTACGACGAGGGCGGTCAGCTCACCGAGAAGGTGCGCCGCAAGCCGTTCAGCGTCGTGCTGTTCGACGAGGTCGAGAAGGCGCACCCGGACGTGTTCAACACCTTGCTGCAGGTGCTCGAGGACGGCCGGCTGACCGACGGCCAGGGCCGCATCGTGGACTTCAAGAACACGGTGCTGATCCTGACCACCAACCTCGGCACCCGCGACGTCTCCAAGGCGGTGGGGCTGGGCTTCGCCGCCGCGAACGACGAGTCGAGCAACTACGAGCGGATGAAGCAGAAGGTCAACGACGAGCTCAAGCAGCACTTCCGGCCCGAGTTCCTCAACCGCATCGACGACATCATCGTGTTCCACCAACTCTCCACCGACGAGATCGTCTCGATCGTCGACCTGATGATCGCCCGGCTCGATGTCCAGCTGCGCAACAAGGACATGGGGATCGAGCTCACCGACGCGGCCAAGCAGTTGCTGGCCAAGAAGGGCTACGACCCGGTGCTCGGCGCCCGGCCGCTGCGGCGGACGATCCAGCGCGAGATCGAGGACACGCTGTCGGAGAAGATCTTGTTCGGGGAGCTGTCGCCCGGTGAGATCGTCGTCGTCGGGACGACGCCGGAGGACCCGCTGCGCAAGGAGGGCCCGGAGAAGTTCAGCTTCCGCGGCGAACCGAAGCCGGCCGTGGTTCCGGACACGCCTCCGGTGAACGTGACGGCAGAGTAGGCCTGTTCGTCCGCCCCGGCGGGGCGCTTCCCGTTGTCGGGCTGCTTCGGCGGGGCGCTTCCCGTTGTCGGGCTGCTTCGGCGGGGCGCTCCCCGTCCCGGCTCGACGCTTCGCGTCGTTGATACCGCCGGGACGGGGACACCCCGCCTCCGCTGACTTGCGTCAGCGGTGGTCAGGGCAGGTGGAACTGGTCGCCTTTCCTGACGAGCAGTCCATCGTCCTCCAAGCTGTGCAGGGCTCGGTTTCGTTGGACGCCCTTGTGCCACAGGCCTTCGAGTTCAGTTGTCGTGACGCCGTCCTCGGCGTCGCGGACGGCTGCGAGCAGGATTCCGCGCACCTGGCGGTCGGTCCCGGCGTACGGTTGCGTGCGCCTGCGCGCCGTACCGGCCGGCCTTCCGGCGCGGTACCAGGCGCACCGGTCCATGATCGGGCAGGCTGCGCAACGCGGCTGTCTCGCGGTGCAGACGAGGGCGCCGAGCTCCATGAGGGCGGCGCTCATGCGGGCGGCCGTCGCCGCGTCGCCGGGCAGTAGGGCCTCGGCCGCACGCAGGTCGCGCGTGGTCGAGGCGGGGCCGGCGTCCGCGTGGCCGGTGACGGCGCGGGCGATGACCCTGCGGACGTTGGTGTCAACGACCGGGACCCGCCGCCCGAACGCGAATGCCGCGACGGCGTGCGCGGTGTAGCCGCCGACGCCGGGCAGGGCGAGCAGCGCGGGGACGTCGTCGGGCACCTGGCCGTCGTGCCGTTCGACCAGGGCGGCGGCGCAGGCGTGCAGCCGCAGGGCGCGGCGGGGGTAACCCAGGCGTCCCCACATCCGCACCGCCTCGCCGGGAGGGTCGGCGGCGAGTTCGGCCGGTGACGGCCAGCGGCGCATCCAGCCCTCGTACGCCGGCAGCACCCGCGCGACCGGGGTCTGCTGCAGCATGACCTCGCTGACGAGCACCCCCCACGGCCCTGCCCCGGGTCGCCGCCACGGCAGGTCACGGGCCGACCGCGCGAACCAGGCCAGCACGTCGTCCGCGAGGCCGGTCGGGGCGTCGTGGGGCACCGGCGCATCCTCGCACGGCGCGCCGCCCGCCAGGTCGGTTCGGTCCGGCGGGGCCCTCGATGAGGCGCAGGCGAGTCGCGCCGTCGTTGCCCGGCGGTCGCAGGTTAGCCTCGGGGCGCCATGTTCTTCCCTGTCGGCCCGCGGCCACCGTCGGTGTACTGGCGACGGCGACTCCTGCTCGTCGCCGGGATCGTGGCGATCCTCGTGCTGATCGTGCTGACGACCAAGGCCGTGGTATCGGGCGACTCCGGGTCGACCGGAGGGCCGGGGCCGCAGGCCGGGGGGACGACCAGGACGGGCACGCCGACCCCGAGCCCGCAGGCCACCGGCGCGGCATCGCCGACGACCTCGCCCGCGTCGTCACCGGCCGCGGTCCCGTCGACCACGCCCGCGTCCAGCAGCCCGGTGGCACCGGTGTCCTCGCCGTCGGCGGTCGCGCCGCAGTGCAACGTGGCCCAGTTGCACCTGGCCGCGACGGTCGCCCAGCCGACGTACCAGGTCGGTGCCGAGCCCGTGCTCGGGCTGCAGATCACCAACCCGGGCCCGCAGCCTTGCGTGCAGGACGTCGCGGACAGCCAGATCGTGATGACCGTCTACAACGGGGCCTCGCGGGTGTGGGGCAGCCACGACTGCCAGGTGCAGCCGGGCGTGATGCAGCGGACCTTCAACCCGAGCCAGCCGGCCGTCTTCACGATCACCTGGTCGGGACTGTCCTCGCAGGCGAACTGCGCCGGAACCCGGCAGCGGGTGGGTGCGGGGACCTACACCCTGTACGCCACCCTCGCCGGCCAGCAGGCGACCGCGGCCCAGTTCGCGATCAGTTGAGAGCCATCACAGTCCCAGCAGGCGGCGCAGGACCAGCCTGATCTGCGTCAGGTGGACTTCGTCGGCGTCGCCGACATGTCGGACGAAGCGCTCAGGAGGTACCGACCGGAGCAGTTCGCACTGCGCGTAGCTCGTCACCGGGAGCACCGCGTCCAGTTCGACGTGGGTCGGGTATCCGCGGCGAGTGCGCGTCACGGGAGTGACGAGCACGACGCCGTGCCGGTTGAGCAGGCTGGGCGAGACGACGACGGCGGGCCGCCGAAAGCCCGCTTCGTGCCCGATCGGACTGCCGAAGTCGCAGAGGTGGATCTCTCCTGGATTCACCAGATGTCGCTCCAGTCCTCCGCCGGGTCCAGGCCGTCTGTGAGGGTCGCCGCATACCTCTCCCGCGAGCTTCGCGCGTCGGGGCTCATGGTGGCAGCCACCTCGGTCCAGAACCGCGTGTCCTCGGCTGCGTCCAATGAACGCTCGATCACGTGGGCGAGGGTCGTGTGTTCGGCTCGGGCGATCACCGCGGTCAGCTGTAGCGGTCGATGATCGACACCTCCGCCATGCGGGAGATCGACTCGCGCACTGCGCGGGCGCGCGCCTCGCCGACGCCCTCGACGGCCTGCAGGTCCTCGACCGACGCGGCGAGCAGCTTCTGCAGCCCCCCGAAGTGGTCGACGACACGGTCGAGCACGGCGCCGGGCATCCGGGGCACCCTGGCGAGCAGGCGGTAGCCCCGGGGGCTGGTCGCGGAGTCCAACCCCTCCGGCGTGTGCGGCAGCCCCAGGGCACGGGCGACGAGGGTGAGGTCCAGCAGCTCGGTGGCCGACAGCCCCCCGAGGTCGGCGAGCACCTGGGGCAGCGGGCGCTGTGCCTTGCGCGAGGTGGGCAGGTAGTCGCGCACGATCAGCTCGCGGTCGACCTCGACACCGGCCAGCAACTCCTCCAACTGCAGCGCCAGCAGCCGGCCGTCCGTGCCGAGTTCGACGACCTGGCCGGTCACCTCGTCGGCGATGCGGCGCACCATCTCCAGCCGCTGCGAGACGATCGCGGCGTCCCGGACGGTGACGAGGTCCTCGACCTCCAGCGCGGACAGCGAGTTGGACACCTCGTCCAGGCGCGCCTTGTACCGCTCCAGCGTCGCGATCGCCTGGTTCGCCCGCGACAGCAGCTCACCGCTGGTCTCCAGCACGTAGCGCCGGTCCCCGACGTACAGGCTGATGATCCGCATCGACTGCGAGACGGAGATGACCGGGAACCCGGTCTGACGCGCCACCCGCTGCGCGGTGCGGTGCCGCGTGCCGGACTCCTCGGTCGGGATCGCCGGGTCGGGCATCAGGTGCGTGGCGGCATAGACGATCCGCTCCCCGCCGGTGGACAGCACCACGGCGCCGTCCATCTTGCACAGCTCGCGCAGCCGGGTGGCGGAGAACTCGACGTCCAGCGGGAAGCCCCCGGTGCACATCTGCTCGACGACCTTGTCCCAGCCCAGGACGATCAGTGCCCCGGTGTTGCCGCGCAGGATCCGCTCCAGCCCCTCGCGCAGCCAGGTCCCCGGGGCGACGGTGGCCAGGACGACGCGCAGCGCATCCTCGCGCTCTGTGCTCACGCGGGGCCCCCGCGAAAGCGTGAGCGCAGCGTGGGGATTCGTGGGGTGCTCACGGCGGGAGTGTACGGCCCGCGAGCACCGGTCAGGGCGCGACGCTGCGCAGCGGTGCCCGCCGTCCGCCGGTGGCCGCGACCGTGGCCGCCATCCGCCGGGCGTCCCCGATCGTCGCCACCGGCACGGTGCGGATCGTCTGCGCGACCCGCCGCTCGATCTCCTGGCCGGCCGGGACGAGCGCGGTGGTGAAGCCCAGCCGCGCGGCCTCGGCGAGCCGTCGCCCCAGCGCGGGAACCCGGCGGACGTCACCGGACAGCGACACCTCACCGATCGCGCAGCAGGCTGACGGGACCACCGACCCCTCGGCGGCCGATGCCAGCGCCAACGCGACGGCAAGATCGGCAGCGGGCTCGCTGGCGGTGATGCCGCCGACCGTCGCCGCGTACACCTCCTGCTCGGCGAAGCGCAGTTTGGTGTGCCGCGTGAGCACCGCCAGCAGCATCGCGACCCGCGCGGCGTCCAGGTTGCTCACCGCCCGCCGGGGCGAGCCCCCGTTCGGGGAGGCGGTCACCAGTGCCTGCACCTCGGTGACCAGCGGCCGGCGCCCCTCGAGCGTGACCGTGGCGCACGTCCCCGGCACGGCCACGGCGCGGTCGGACAGGAACAGCTCGGACGGGTCCGGCAGCCCGGCGATGCCGTCCTCGCGCATCTCGAAGCAGCCGACCTCGTCGGCCGCGCCGAAGCGGTTCTTCGTCGCCCGGACCAGCCGCAGGGCCGAATGACGGTCCCCCTCGAAGTGCAGCACGACGTCCACCAGGTGCTCGAGCACCCGCGGCCCGGCGATCGCGCCGTCCTTGGTGACGTGGCCGACCAGCACCGCGGCCATGCCCCGCGCCTTCGCCTCCGCGCTGACGGCCGCCGCCACCGCCCGGATCTGCGGCACGCCGCCGGCGCCGCCGTCGACGTCCGCGCAGGTGATGGTCTGCACCGAGTCGACCACGAGCAGGCCGGGGTCGACCTGCACGACGTGGGCGAGCAGGGCGGACAGGTCGTTCTCGGCGGCGAGGTACAACCGCTCGGCGAGGCTGCCGGTGCGCTCGGCCCGCAGCCGCACCTGGGCGGCGGACTCCTCGCCGGTCACGATCAGCGCGCGGCACCCGGCGCCCGACGCGGCGAAGCGGTGCGCGACCTCCAGCAGCAGCGTCGACTTGCCGACGCCCGGTTCCCCGGCCAGCAAGATGACCGACCCCGGCACCAGGCCGCCGCCGAGCACGCGGTCCAGTTCGGACACCCCCGTGGTCCGGTAGCGGGCGGCGGCGGCGTCGAGTTCGGCGATGGGACGGGCGGCCGCGGTCACGGCGCCGGGTGCGGCGGCGGTGCGGGTCCGCGGCGGCGCCGACTCGGTGACCGTCCCCCACTGCTGGCACTCCGGGCAGCGACCCACCCAGCGCAGCACGGTCGCGCCGCAG
>SCQZ01000374.1 GCA_004299665.1 Jatrophihabitans sp. | reverse complement strand
CCCCCGCCCCCGTCCCGCGCAGTTCGCTGCCTGCCGACTGCGAGTCGGTGGACGTCCTGGTCATCGGCTTCGGGATAGCTGGAGGGTGCGCGGCCGTCGAGGCGGCGGCGTCCGGCGCGCGGGTGCTGGTCCTGGAGCGCGCGGCGGCCGCGGGGGGCACCTCGAACTTCGCCGGCGGGCACTTCTATCTCGGCGGCGGGACGGCCGTCCAGCGCGCCACCGGTCACGACGACAGCCCGCGCGAGATGGCGGCGTACCTGACCATGGTGTCCCCGGAACCGGATCCGGAGAAGATCCGCGCGTACAGCGAGGGCGGGCCGGAGCACCTGAACTGGCTCGAGGGTCTCGGGTTCGCCTTCGAGCGCAGCTACTACCCGGACAAGGCGGTGATCCAACCGGGGACCGAGGGGCTGATGTACTCGGGCAACGAGAAGGTCTGGCCGTTCCGTGAACGCGCCGTCCCCGCGCCACGCGGACACAAGGTGCCCGTCCCCGGGGACACCCAGGGGGCCAAGCTCGTCATCGACCTGCTCGTGAAGCGAGCCGCCGAACTCGGCGTCGAGGTCCGTTACGAGACCGGGGCGACGGCCCTGGTGACCGACGACGCGGGCGCCGTGTGCGGCGCGACCTGGCGGCACTTCGAGGACGGCGGCGCGGTCCGCGCGACCTCGGTGATCATCGCCGCCGGCGGATTCGTGATGAACCCGCAGATGGTGGCCGAGCACGTCCCGCAGCTGGCCGATCACACGATGGCGCTCGGCAACACCTACGACGACGGCCTGGGGATCATGTTGGGGGAGTCGGCCGGCGGCGCGACGGCGTGCATGGACCAGGCCTTCATCACGGCGCCGGTGTACCCGCCGTCGGTGCTGCTGACCGGCGTGATCGTGAACCGGGACGGCGCCCGGTTCGTCGCGGAGGACTCGTACCACGCCCGCACCTCGGCGTTCGTCATGGAGCAGCCCGAGCGCCGCGCGTACCTGGTCGTGGACAGCGCCCACATGGACAAGCCGGCGTTCCCGCTGGCGCCCCTGATCGACGGCTGGGAGACCGTGGCCGAGATGGAGGCGGCGCTCGGCATCGCGCCGGGCCGGCTGTCCGCCACGCTGGAGCGGTACAACGAGAACGCGCGGCGCGGTGAGGACCCCGACTTCCACAAGGCACCGGAGTTCCTGGCGCCGCAGGACACGGGCCCGTGGGGCGCGTTCGACATGTCGCTCGGCACGGCGCTGTACGCGGGGTTCACGCTCGGGGGCCTGCGCGTGGACCTCGACGGCCGGGTGCTGCGCGCGGACCTCTCAGCCGTTCCCGGGCTCTACGCTGCCGGGGCGTGCGCCGTCAACATCGTGCAGGACGGCAAGGGCTACTCCAGCGGCACGCAGTTGGGGGAGGGCTCCTTCTTCGGGCGGCGGGCCGGTCGGCACGCCGCGGCACGCCGGCGGTGACATGCGTCCGTGGGGCCCGCGCCCCGCGAACGCATGTCAGTCGCGGCCGGACAGCCCGATCGCCTCGGCGAACCCCAGGACACGCCGCGCGTCGGTGACGTGCAGGTTCTCGATCAGCCTGCCGTTGACCGTCGCCACGCCCTTGCCCTCGCGCAGTGCCGCGTCGAACGCCTCGACGACGGCGCGGGCGTGCTCGACGTCGCGCGCGGAGGGGGCGAAGGCCTCGTTGCACGGTTCCACCTGTCCGGGGTGGATCAGCGTCTTGCCGTCGAACCCCATCACGCGTCCCTGGCGGCACTCCTCGGCGAAGCCCTCGGAGTCCCTCACGTCGTTGTAGACGCCGTCCAGGATCGCCTTGCCGTGTGCGCGCGCGGCGAGCACGGCGCGCGCCAGGGCCGTGACCAGGGCCGGGCGGCCGGGGGCGTGCAGGGCGCGCAGTTCGCTGAGCAGGTCGTTGGTGCCCATGACGAAGGTCGTCAGCCGCTGCGATGCCGCGGCGATGGATGCGACGTCGAGGATCGCGCGCGGAGTCTCGATCATGGCCCAGAGCTCGGTGTGCTCCGGCGCGCCCGCAGCGGCCAGGGACCTCTCGATGCTCCTGACCTCGTCGGCGCTGTTGACCTTCGGGACGACGATCGCGTCGGGGCCGGCCTGTGCGGCGGCCGCGACGTCGTCGCCGTGCCAGCGCGTGTCCAGGCCGTTGGTCCGGATGGCCACGACCCGCGCGCCGTACTCTCCCGACGCTGCCGCCGCGCACACCCGGGCGCGGGCGTCCGCCTTCGCGTCCGGGGCCACCGCGTCCTCGAGGTCGAGGATCAGCGCGTCCGCGGGGATGGTGCGGGCCTTCTCCAGCGCGCGGGCGTTCGAGCCCGGCATGTACAGCACGGAACGAAGCGGCCTGATCATCGGCCGTTCCCTCGGCTCCTCGCGAGCACTCATCGATACTGCTCCGCGAGATCCGGGTCGATCTCCAGCAACGCCTCGGCGAGATCCACGATCACCTTGCACTGCTTGACCGTGGCGTCGTCCTGCATCTTGCCGTCGATCATCACCGCGCCGGTGCCGTCGCCCATCGCCTCGATGACGCGGCGCGCCCACCGCACGTCCTCGGCCGACGGGCTGAACACCCGCTTGGCGATCTCGATCTGCTTCGGGTGCAGGCTCCACGCGCCGACACACCCGAGCAGGAAGGCGTTGCGGAACTGGTCCTCGCAGGCGACGACGTCCGCGATGTCGCCGAAGGGGCCGTAGTACGGCAGGATGCCGGCCGCGGCGCAGGCGTCGACCATCCGCGAGACCGTGTAGTGCCACAGGTCCTGCTGGAACGCCGGCCGCTCGCCGTCGATGTTCCCGTCCACGGGGTCGGCGCGCACCAGGTAGCCCGGGTGGCCGCCGCCGACCCGGGTCGTCTTCATCCGCCGGCTCGCGGCCAGGTCCGCCGGGCCGAGGGAGATGCCCTGCATGCGCGGGCTGGCCATCGCGATCTCGTCCACGTTCGCCACCCCCGCCGCCGTCTCGAGGATCGCGTGGATCAGGACCGGCCGTGGCAGCCTCGCGCGGGCCTCGAGTTGGGCGAGGATCCTGTCCACGTAGTGGATGTCCTCGACGCCCTCGACCTTCGGGATCATGACCACGTCGAGCTTGTGCCCGATCTCCGGGATCAGCGTGACGAGATCGTCCAGCACCCACGGGGAGTCCAGGCTGTTGACCCGGGTCCACAACTGCGTCGGGCCGAAGTCGGTGGCCTGCGCGATCCGGACCAGGCCCGCGCGGGCCGCCTCCTTGCGGTCGGACTGGACGGCGTCCTCGAGGTTGCCGAGCAGGACGTCGGCCTTGCCGACCATGTCGGGTACCTTCGCGGCCATCCGCTCGTTGCTCGGGTCGAAGAAGTGGATCATCCGGGACGGCCGGAACGGGATCTCGCGCAACGGGTCGGGGGCGCCGACTGCGAGGGGGCGGAAGAACGCTTTCGGGTTGCGCATGACTCTCCATCCGTGGGAGGGGGATACCGAGACGCTATCCAGCGCCCGCATCACGCGCACCCGGCTGGGGCGCGAAACACACCCGGCGACCGCGCCGCCGGGCCGTGTAATCTCTTCACGTCCCGGGCGATTAGCTCAGCGGGAGAGCACTGCCTTCACACGGCAGGGGTCACTGGTTCGATCCCAGTATCGCCCACAGACACGGAAGCCCTGGAAACACTGGCCTACAGCCACTTGCCCCGAAGATCGACAAGGGTGCCGGGCTATCCACGGGCTATCGGGCGGTACGTGACCTCACCGGAGGAAACGCCCATGACCACCACCACCACCAAGCCCCGGATCGTTCCGGGCGAGATCACGGACGAGCAGCGGCAGTTGCTCGCGCGCATCGACACGCTCAGCCCGGACGAGTTGCGTCGCGCGCTGCAGTACCTCATCGGATGGGCGCCGGTCGGCGTGCGGCACGCGTTCGAGGACGTCACCCGCGCCGCTGACATGCGGGCCGCGCTCGAGAGCGGGGACCTGCGCGACCTGAGCCCGCGCGCCGTCGAGTCGTGGACGAGCGCCCGGGCAGCCGCATGCCTGGCGGGTGTCCGGTGAGCGTGGCGACCGTGACCGAGTTCCCCCGGCCCGAATGGTGCCCGGAAACGGGGCCGACGCCGTTCTGCGACGATCACGGCCACTGCATGGGCCCGGAGGCCGTCGTCTCGGGGACGATCGGCGAGATGGTCAAGGGATACGACGGCAAGCGGCACCACTGCGAGGTCCGGATCTCGTTCAGCCGTGAGGTCGGCCCGTGCCGCGCCGCGTGCCTGCCGCGCGAGGACACCCATTCGGTGTATGTCGCGGTCGCCCCGGACGGCCTGGATTCGGTTGAAGGGTCCTACACCTACTTGACCGTGGCGCAGGTCGAGGAGTTGCGGGATGTGCTGACCGAGGTGCTGCGCATGGCGGCCGAGGACCGGGCGGCGCTGCTGGGCGGTGCCCGGCGCTGAGCGGCACGCTGACGGCCGGACGGCCCGTCCCCCTACGTGGGGGGCGGGCCGTCCGGTGTGTCTGGCGGCGTGTCGAACTCGAGCCCGCTGATCTGGAAGTCGTCCAGGACCGCTCGTGCAGCCTCGGGTGCCGCCCGCGCGATGGCGGCCGCCGCACCGACCACCGCGCCGAGCAGGGCGATCAGCTCGTCGCCGGTCCAGGGTTCAGACAGCTCGAACGGGCGCGCGGCATCGAGGCTGTCGTTCTGGGCTACCGAGCGCACCATTTCAGCTGCGAGGGCGTGTAGCTGCGCGGGTGTGCGGCTCATCGGTGATAGCCCTGGTAGGTGGCGGTGTTGCGGGCACCGTGCTGGAGGAACTCAGACCTGATGATAGCCGCGAGGTCGCTCGCGGCAAGCACCGACCCGGCGACGTGCACCTCGACCGTCACCCCGGCTGGGCCGACCGCGGGGGATGCGGCGCCGCCGGTGATGAGGTGCTGCCCGCCGGAGAGGAGCCCGTGTAGCACTTTCGGGTCGACGGCCTGACGGCCGGCGAGCATCTCGGTGGACAGGACGTATTCGCCGCCGTGGCCGAGGCCGGGTTGCGGGGTGCCGGGGGCGCCGGGTATCCAGCCGCCGTTCGCGTTCATCCACCGGTAGTGCCGGGAACCGGTCGGGGAGGTGAAGATGTCCAGTACCCCGGCGGGGAGGTTGTACATCTGCACGCTCAGTTGCTGCAGCGCGTTGGTCGCTTGGGAGGTGTCGACCTGCACTTCGGTGCGGATGGGGTCGGGGACGTTCAGGAGTTGGTCGGCGAGTTGCTGCACCTGGGTGGCGTTGAAGCCGGCCTTGTCGCCGGCGGCGATGAACCGCTGCTTCATCGCGTCCATGTCGGTGATGACCTGCTGTGCCGGGGTGTGGTTCTGGATCTCGGCGTTCATGACGGCGAGGGAGGACCCGGCGAGTTGGA
>SCQZ01000373.1 GCA_004299665.1 Jatrophihabitans sp. | reverse complement strand
GGACAGTCAGGGTGGCCGATGTGTTGAAGACAAGCCATAGATCACTGGTGCCCGAACTCTCGTCAATCTTGTAATTGATGGTCTTCGTCTGGTTGTTCGCCGCTCCCGGCATGACGTCGGCGTAGTCGAGAGAGATGTCGTGCGCACTCGGATCACAGACGCTGAAATCCGCATTGCAGATGTCGAGGTTCAGATGACCCGAGTTGGCGCGGAGCGTGCCGGACTGGCTCGAGGTGAACCAGGCCCCGGTGGACTGGCTGGCGAAGGCCACCAGCCCCGCCGTCGCGCAGACCGCGGTGAGGAAACCCCCCAGCCGCAGTGCCTTGCCCTTCTTCATGTGCTTCCCCCTCGTCGAACGAATGTCCGGGCGCCGGCATCGCCCACGCGACTCCCCATCGGGGGCCGCGCCCGTGGCCGGGATCCGCCCGGCCGATCCTGATCTTCCGCACCCGGGCGGCCCGGGGCATCGTCAGAATTGACTAGATGCGCGACCGGCGGCGGCCGGCGAGCCCCAGCACCGCCCCGGCCGCGAGGAGCAGCACCGCCACCGCCGCGAGCAATGTGATCCTTACGCCTGTCGAGGCCAGCGGACCCGCCCCCGGGAAGCCACCGGACGGGCCGATGGCTGTGATCTGCTCGCCCGCGACGCCGGACAGGACCAGTTGCAGCCCGAACCCGATCGCGCCGTCCTGGACCGGGTCGCCGGTGGCGACCGACGGCAGCGACGCGGTCAGCCGCACCCACCGCACCCCCCGGTCCGGCAGGGCTGCCGCCAGCGGCACACCCGTGCGCAACGCCGTGATCGTCTGATCGCCCGGGGCGGGGGATGTGACACCCGCCCCGAACGGGACGTCCGCGACCTCGACCGTGAACCGCAGCGCCGCAGCAAGCGCGGCATCGGCCGCACAGGACGTGCCCGCAGGGCAGGCGACGAGGCCGGTCAGTTGCAGCGCCAACGATCCGGTGTCACCGCTGGCGTTGCGCACCGCCATGACACCGCTGACCGACCCGCCGGGTGCGAGCGCACTCAACGACCGGGTGTCCAGCAGTGGCATCGTCGATGCCGCGCCGAAGTGCGGGGCGCCGCGGCCGGGATTCACCGCGACCTCGATCGGCGCCGCGGCGGCGCGTGCCGACCCGCCCGACGCGAGGCCGGCGGCCGGCGCGGCGCACAGCAACACCGCGGTCAGCGCGATCACCGCCGCGACGCGCACGAGGCGGCGCGGCGACCCGGGTTCGGCGGCGGTCGCGATCATGGGGTGGGGCCGCCCGCCCGGGACGCGCCGGGGGCGCTCTGAAGCAGGGTGTAGGTGACGGTGTAGGCGGCGCGCGCGTCCTGCACCTCGTCCCCCGCCGCGGTGGTCAGCGTGAGGGCGAAGCGCACGCACACGCCGGTGCCGGGGGTCAGCGTGCCGAGCGCCGCGCCGGACGCGTTCGCCGTGTGCGCGAACGCGGTGCCCGGCGCGCACCGCGTGCCGTCCCAACCGAGGTCGGCCGCCGGGAGCGGGTCGCTGTAGCTGACCTGCAGGTGCTGCCGCGCGGCCAGCGCGCTGCCCGCCGGGGCGGTGACCGTCAGCCCGAGCGACGCGGCCGGGACGCCGGCCATGTCGGCGGTGACGACCTCCTCGACGACCGACCACCGGCCGGGCATCAGCGTGCCGAAGTCGAGACTCACCGGGGAGGCGGAGCCGTTCACCAGCAACCGCAGGTGACCGGCGCCGAGCCAGTTGCCGGGGATCTGGCCCGCCGCGCCGGTGACCGCGAGCGCCACCGCACCGGCCGCCAGTGCGAACCCCGTGGCGGCAGCGGCGATCCCCGCGGCCCTGGTGCGGTTGATGAGCGCCCCGTCCTGTCCCCCGCCGTTCCCGCGCGCGGCAACGACAGCCGGCGCGCTGCCCGCCAGGATCGAACCTGCCGCACCCGGGGGCGGCGCACACCGTCAAAATTGACGATTCGGGCGGACGGTGTGTCCCGGATCGCGAAGTCAGATCAGCCCGAGCGCGAGCATCGCGTCCGCCACCTTGACGAACCCGGCGATGTTCGCGCCCACGACGTAGTTCCCCGGCGCGCCGTACTCCTGCGCCGTCTGCGCGCAGCGGTCGTGGATCTGGTTCATGATCTCGGCGAGCCGCTGCTCGGTGTACTCGAACGTCCAGGAGTCGCGCGAGGCGTTCTGCTGCATCTCCAGCGCGCTGGTCGCCACGCCCCCGGCGTTCGCCGCCTTGCCCGGCGCGAACAGCACACCGCAGTCCTGCAGCGCCTTGGTCGCCTCCGGCGTGGTCGGCATGTTGGCACCCTCGACGACGGCCCGGCAGCCGTTCGCGACCAGGGTCGCGGCATCGCCGGCGTGCAGTTCGTTCTGGGTGGCCGAGGGCATCGCGACGTCGCACGGCACGTCCCACACGCTGCCCCCGGGGACGAAGGGCACGCCGCGCGCCTCGGCGTACTCGCGCACCCGCCCCCGCCGCACCTCCTTGATCTGCTTGAGCAGGTCGAGGTCGATGCCGGCCTCGTCGACGACGTAGCCCTCCGAGTCCGAGCAGGCGACGACCCGCCCCCCGAGCTGGTGCACCTTCTCGATCGCGTACGTGGCGACGTTGCCCGATCCGGAGACGACGACCCGCCTGCCGTCCAGCGACTCGCCACGGGTTTCGAGCATACGCTGGGCGAAGAAGGCCGCGCCGT
Organism: Jatrophihabitans sp.; assembly: GCA_004299665.1. Taxonomy (GTDB): domain Bacteria; phylum Actinomycetota; class Actinomycetes; order Mycobacteriales; family Jatrophihabitantaceae; genus FW021-bin43. The sequence goes on along the minus strand of SCQZ01000373.1, from coordinate 1,524 downwards.
AGCCGGTCGCCTCGGGCCGCACCTGCGAGCCGCCCCACGACAGCCCCTTGCCGGTGAGCACGCCGGACTCGTAACGGTTGGTGATCCGCTTGTACTGGCCGAACAGGTAGCCGATCTCTCGGCCGCCGACCCCGATGTCGCCGGCCGGGACGTCCGTGTACTCGCCGAGGTGCCGGTACAACTCGGTCATGAAGGACTGGCAGAACCGCATGACCTCGGCGTCGGAACGCCCCTTCGGGTCGAAGTCCGAGCCGCCCTTGCCGCCGCCGATGGGCATGCCGGTGAGCGAGTTCTTGAAGATCTGCTCGAAGCCCAGGAACTTGATCGTCCCGAGGTAGACGGACGGGTGGAACCGCAGCCCGCCCTTGAACGGGCCGAGCGCGGAGTTGAACTCGACGCGGAAGCCGCGGTTGATGTGGACCCGGCCGGCGTCGTCGGTCCACGGCACCCGGAAGATGATCTGCCGCTCCGGCTCGCACACCCGGCTGACCACGCACGCCTCGACGAACTCCGGGCGACGCTCGACCACCGGCACGATGCTGTCCAGCACCTCCCGCACGGCCTGGTGGAACTCGTCCTCACCGGGGTTGCGGCGCAGCACGTCGGCGTAGAGGGACTCGAGGCGGGAGACGGCGGGAGAGACCACGCGGGCACCTTTCGCGGCGGGGCGGTCGGCCTCGGCCGACCGGTCACCCGGGATTCACAGAAGAGGTGCGACAGCGCTGGCGCGTTCTTATCCTACACACAGCTGGATGTCGGTGCCGCCGGCCCGCCGTCGATTCAGCCGAGCTCGGCCGGGTCGAGGACGATCCGCACCGGCTCGGCCGCCTTGCGCGCCGAGCGCAGCGCCGCCGCCTCCTTGAGTGCCGTGACGAGCAGTCGGCCGTCGCTGCGTGGCACCCGCAGCAGCAGCCGCTGATCCTCGCCGTCGGCAGGTGCCGGCCCGATCCGCTGCGCCGATACGGGCAGCCGCGCGACCGCGAGCAGGTCGGCGACGGCGCCGGCGGTGCCGGTCACCGACGCCATGCGCACGGCGGGCGGGAACCCCAACTCGCTCCGGTCGGCGAGTTCGCGGGCCGCTGCGCCGGCCGGATCCCAGCGCACCAGCGCCTGCACCGCCGGGATCGAGGCGTCCGCCCCGACGACGACCGTCGCACCGGGCCGGACGAGTGCCGCCGCGTTCATCCAGCGACGCAGCGTCTCCTCCGCGGCACGCAGGTCGGGGCGCGAGAGCAGCGCCCAGCCGTCGAGCAGCAGCGCGGCGCCGTAGCCTCCCCCGCACGCGGGCGGCGGCCCGGCCACGACCGGCTCGGCCCCGGGCGTCGCGACCACGATCGCCGGGCGGTCCTCGACGGTCTCCAGCACGCGGCCGGCCCCGCTCGTGCGGACCGTCGCACCCGGGAACGCGCGGCCGAGTTCCTCCGCGGTGCGGGCGGCGCCGACGACCGAGGCGCGCATCCGCCGCCCCTGGCACACCGGGCAGCGCCAGTCGGTGGCGGTGCGCCCGCACCAGCGGCAGACCGG
>SCQZ01000372.1 GCA_004299665.1 Jatrophihabitans sp. | reverse complement strand
CACTCCCCCGCGGTGGAGAACCCTGCCGCGACCGCCGCCGCGTTGATCCGCTTCTGGTGCGCGACCGATCGCGGGGGCACGCTGGAGGGGTGAGCGCACCGCCTGACCTCGGCTACTTCGGCCCGGGCAGCATCACCTGGCGGATCCACGGCGAGCCGGTGTCGATGGTCGGCGGCCTGCGCGCGCTGCTGCTGCAGGCCCTGCACCCGGACGCGATGCGCAAGCTGTACGAGGTGTCCGGATTCCAGGACGACCCGTGGCCCCGCTTCCAGCGCACCATCACCTACGTCGCCGTCGTCTCGTTCGCCCCTCGCGCCAGGGTCGACCGGGCCGCCGCCCACGTCCGGGGGGTGCACCGCCGTCTCGGCGTCACCGACCCCGAACAGCTGGCCTGGGTCCACGCCTGCCTGGTGGACTCCTTCCTCGTCGCGGCCCGCGCCGCGGGCATGCGCCTGTCCCGCGAGGACCGGGAGCGTTACGTGAGCGAGCAGGTGCGGGCGGCCGAACTGGTCGGGGTCCCGGACGCCTGGATCGTGCGCGACCTCGCCGAGTTGCGCGGGTTCGTGGCACGGCTGCGCCCGTCGCTGCGCGGTACCGCGCAGGCGCGCGAGGCGGCCCGCCTCGTGATCGCCCCGCCGCTTCCGGTGGCGCGCCGCTTCCTGCTGCCGGCCCACCTTGCATGGGGCACCGTCACCTCCCTGGCCGTTGGGCTGCTGCCTGCCTGGGCCAGGCGGATGTACCGGCTGCCGCCGCTGCCGGGCGCCGGGTTGGCGACCAGCACCGGGCTGCGCGCGCTGCGCGCCGCGGTGCGCACGCTCCCGGCGCAGTACCGCGAAGGACCGCTCTACCGCGACGCCAAGGAACGCGCCGCGATCGCCCGGTTATCGGCCTGAGGCCGGGCCGGTCGCACCCCTGCGGCCGCGTACGAGCGCCGGTGCTACCCGGCCGGCGACAGGGCGGTAGGGCGCGCCACGAGGGCCTCGTAGCTGTCCGGGGCGGTCGTGCAGGTGCCGATCGGCGTCGCCTTGTTGCTCCCGTGGTAGTCCGAGGAGCCCGTCGTCACCAGTCCGAGTTCGCGTGCCAGCGCCCGGGCCCGGTCCCGGTCGGCCGGGCCGTGATCGGGATGGTCGAGTTCGAGCCCGTCCAGGCCCGCCGCCGCCATGGCCGCGACCGCCTCGTCGGGCACGACCGGGCCGCGCCGGGTCGCGATGGGGTGCGCGAACACGGTGACCCCGCCCGCACCCCGGATCAGCGCGATCGTCTCCAGGACGTCGAGGTCGGCCTTGGGCTCGTAGTAAGGCGCGCGGGAGGAGACCGGGCCGGCGAACGCCTCGTCGACGCTGGCCACCACACCGGCGCGTACCAGGGCACGCGCGATGTGGGGACGCCCGACGGTCCCGCCGCCGGCGAGCGCGCTGACCGCCTGCCAGTCGATCGGCAGCCCGGCGGCCGTCATCCGGTCCACGATGATCTTGCCCCGGTCCCGGCGGCTGGAGCGCAACCGCGCCCGCGCCGCGCGCAACGGGGGGTCGTCCCGGTCGAACAGGTACCCGAGCAGGTGCAGGTTGACGCGGCGCCCGCCGGGTGCGACGTAGCGGCAGGAGAACTCGGTCCCCCGCAGGACGGTCAGCCCCGCCGGGCGGGCGGCGAGGGCCTCGTCCCAGCCGCGGGTGGTGTCGTGGTCGGTGATCGCGACGACGTCGAGGCCGGCCGCGGCCGCGATGCGCACCAGGTCGGCCGGGGTGTCGGTGCCGTCCGAGGCGCTCGAGTGGGTGTGCAGGTCGATGCGCACCCCCGGCAGCCTACGGTGAGGGGGTGCGGCGGCAGGCGTGCGCGGGCGCGATCGTCTTCGACGACGCGGGACGGCTGCTGCTGGTGCGCCGCGGGCACGCGCCGTCGCTCGGGCTGTGGTGCGAGCCGAGCGGGCGGTGCGAGCCGGGCGAGCCGGCGCTGGCCGCCGCGGTGCGCGAGTGCCGCGAGGAGACCGGCCTGATCGTCCGCCCGGTGCGCCGTGCCGGTGCCGTCTCCCTCGCGGACGACGGGACCACCTACGACCTCGAGGACTTCGTGTGCGAGGTGGTCGGCGGGGAGTTGACGCCCGGCGACGACGCCGCCGAGGTGCGGTGGGTGACGGCTACGGATCTCGCCGCGCTGGACCTGGCACCGGGCGTGCGCGACAGCCTGACCCGCTGGGGCTGCCTGCCGCGCTGACGGCTCAGGCGGGGGGCCCGCCCGGCGCGCTCGCGTACCTCGCCGCGTCCACCGGTTCGGGGCGACCGGGCTGCTCGCCCCCGCGGGCGTCCCCGTACTCCCGGGTGGGCACCATGACCTTGCGGCGGAACAGGCACACCACCGTGCCGTGCTGGTTGTAGCCGATCGTCTCGACGGAGACGATGCCACGGTCGCTCTTGGACCTGGACGGTGTCTTGTCGAGCACCCGGGTCTCGCCGTAGATCGTGTCGCCGTGGAAGGTCGGGGCGACGTGGCGCAGCGACTCGATCTCCAGGTTGGCGATCGCCTTGCCGCTCACGTCGGGGACCGACATGCCCAGGAGCACCGAGTACACGTAGTTGCCGACGACGACGTTCTTGCCGAAGTCGGTGGTCTGCTGCGCGTAGTGGGCGTCCAGGTGCAGCGGGTGATGGTTCATGGTCAGCAGGCAGAACATGTGGTCGTCGAACTCGGTGACGGTCTTGCCCGGCCAGTGCTTGTAGACCGCGCCGACCTCGAACTCCTCGTAGTAGCGCCCGAACTGCACCGCTGGTCTCCTCTGCGTCCTCGCCGATCCGGTCCCGGCAAATCCTGTCAAACCAGCGCCACGCCGTTGCGGCCGAGGTCGAGCAGGTCGGTCCCCGCCCCCTGCCAGCGCTCTTGCAGCGCGGGCGACCCGCGCACCCGCGCCCACGCCAGTTCGGCGGCCGTCGCCGGGATCAGCCGCAGCGCGCTGACCGGTGCCGTCCCGGCGACGGCGACGTCGGGCACCGCGGACCGGTCGAGCACGGCCCCGGTGCAGCGGCTGCCGGCCGACAGCGGTTCCCCGAGATCGACGCTCATGCCGGGCCGGTACACGACCCCCTCCACGGCAGGGGCGGCGGCGAGAACGGCGAGCCGTCGCCACAGCCGGCCGTACGCCTGCGCGGGGTCGCGCACCCGGATCAGCAGCTCGGCCCGCGGGTCGGTGGCCGAGACGCCCGCGGCGCCGGGCGACGTCATCGGGTGCCGGGACATCCCGCACGAGACGAGGACCTGCTCGTCGGGTGCCGGTTCGAAACGCAGCACCTCGATAGGCTCGGCGCCGAGGAACGACACCGACGCGCGGGCGGGTTGCTGCCCGAAGTACCGACACAGCGCGGCGTCCACCTGCGCGAGCACCCGGTCGTCGACGCTGGTCACCGGCCGACGCTAACGGAACGAGGCCGCGATCTGCTGCTCGACCTCCGCGTACGCACTGCCCGCCCGCCCCAGCAGCGCGCCGATCGCGTCGAGGGCGTCGGACATGCCGCGGGCATGCTGGTCGAACTGCTCGTACAGCGCCGCGAAGCGGGCGGCGGCGGCGCCGGACCACTCCGCGCCGAACAGCGGCCCCAGCTGCGCCTTGAGGCCCTGGTGTTCGCCGCGCACCTGCCCCGAGACCCGTGCGATCGAGCCGCTGAGCGCGGCGAGCTGGGCGGGTGTGACCCTCAGACCGGAC
>SCQZ01000038.1 GCA_004299665.1 Jatrophihabitans sp. | reverse complement strand
CTCCACAGGTGATCGTTTGGACATCGCAATCCGATGATCACGCCGCGGGCCCGTGCCCTACCCGATAGACACGCCAATCACACCAGCCCCATCAGCACCAATTGCCGGTCGCTCTTAGATGAATTTCAGTGGAACCCTGTTTTGGTTGTCGAAACACCTAAATCCCTGGGGGTTCGTGTGAAGATTCGATCGCGCGCGTCGCTCGTGACAGCGGTGACCAGTTCGGCGATTCTGGTGATGGCCGGCTGCTCGAGCAGCGGTGGCAGCGGCGGCGGCACGTCGGGGCAGTCGGGCTCCAGCCCCGTCAAGATCGGCGTGGTCGTCACGCTCAGCGGGCCGTTGGCACAGATCGGGCAGAGCCACCTCGCCGGTGCGATGCTGGCCGCCGACCAGCTCAACGCCAAGGGTGGCGCTGACGGCCACAAGATCGAGCTCGTCCAGAAGGACGAGAAGGCCGATCCCCAGGCGACCGTCACGGACGTCCAGCAACTGCTCGGTAACGGTGTGAAGCTCGTGCTGGGCGGGACGACCGACTCGGACTGCCTCGGCGCGGCGCCACTGATCAGCAACGCCGGTGGTGTGCTCATCGGCACCTCGTGCCAGACGAACCTGCTGGAGACGACGAAGTTCGTGCCCGGGTTCTTCGAGGTGGCCCCGACCAACTACATGCTCTCCAAGGCGACGGCACAGTACGCCCACGATCACTTCCCCGACGTGCAGAGCTGGGACGGGATCGGGCCGGACTACGAGTTCGGTCACGAGGTGTGGTCGTCGTTCCAGACCGACCTCAAGGCCCTGCAGCCGTCGGTGTCCTTCGGCAAGAACGTGTTCGTGCCGCTGACCGAGACCCAGTTCGGTTCCTACGTCTCCTCCCTCACGTCCGGCCTGCCCTCGGACAGCGCCACGACGAAGGGGCTGTTCATGTCGCTGTTCTCGGCCCCGACGGTCGGCCTCGCCAAGCAGGGCAAGTCGCAGAACCTGTTCGGCCGCTACGCCGCGGTGCTCAACCTGGGCGGATCGACGCCGACCGCACAGGCCCTCGGCGCGGACACGCCGCCCATCTACTTCATCTACGACTACTACGACGGCGCGTACGACAACCCCACCAACACCGCGTTCGTGAGCGCGTTCAAGAGCGCGAACAACGGTGACGCTCCCAACGCCTGGGCCTACGAGGGCTACACCGCCGTCATGGCCTACGCGAACGCCATCGAGAAGGCCAAGAGCGTCGACCCGCTCAAGTTGCGCGACGCGCTGGCCGGGATGAGCTTCGACACGCCGAAGGGCAATCTGACCTTCCGCAAGGAGGACCACCTGCTGATGTCGCCGGTGACCGTGTGGCACGCCGTGGGCGACGCGTCGGCGCCGGGCGGCTTCAAGATCACGAGTTCGGAGGCGATTCCGGCGAGCGAGGTGCTGCCGCCGGTGAATGTCGGCAAGTAGCCCGTCGGGCGGGTGCCCGGCCCCCGGAGGCAGTACGGGTCGTGAGTGACGTGTGGGCCGCTGCCCCGGACCGGCGCGCCGCCGGTGGCCGGCCCGACGTCGACGTGCTGATCGCCGGCGCCGGCGCGGCAGGCCTGGCCGCAGCCCTCGCCGCGGCACCGGACGCGTCGGTGCTGCTCGTCGAGGGGAACCGCAACTTCCGGCGGGCCTGCAACACCGTGCTGAGCACGTCGATGATTCCCGCGGGAGGCAGTCGCTGGCAGCGGTCCGCGGGCATCGCGGACTCGCCCGAGCGGTTCCTGACCGACGTCATGGCCAAGACCCACGGCACCGCGCGCCGGGACGTCGCCGAGGCACTGACCCGCGTCGCTCCCGCACTGGTCGCCTGGCTCGCCGACACCGCCGGCGTCGCCCTGGAACTGGTCACCGACTTCGACTACCCGGGCCACAGCGTCCGGCGCTGTCACGCGGTCCGCGACCGCAGCGGCGCGAGCCTGCACCGCGCCCTGCTCGACGCGGTGCGCAAGGTCCCGGCGGTGACGTTCGAGATGCCGTGCCGCATCACCGATCTGCTGACCGATGGCGCAGACAGCGTCACCGGGGCGGTCGTGCAGACGCCGGACGGGGCGCAGGAGGCGGTGACCGCCCACGCCGTCGTGCTGGCGACGAACGGGTTCGCGGCGAACCGCGAGATGGTGGCCGAACACCTGCCCGAGATCCGCAACGCGCTCTACTTCGGGGGAGAGGCCAGCACCGGGGATGCGCTGCGACTGGGGGAACGGGTCGGGGCCGACGTCGTCGATCTGGATGCGTACCAGGGCCACGGATCTGTGGCCGTGCCACAGGGCGTGCTGCTCACCTGGGCGACCGTCATGCACGGCGGGGTGCTGGTCAACGCGCGCGGGCACCGCTTCGGCGACGAGTCCCGCGGGTACTCCGAGTTCGGCCAGGTGGTCCTCGCCCAGCCCGACGGCATCGCCTGGGCGGTGTACGACACGGCCGTCGACCGGCTGTGCCGGTCTTTCGCCGACTACCGGCTGTGTCTCGAGACCGGGGCGGTGCGCCAGGCGCGCGACGTCGACGAACTGGTCACGATCACGGGCGCTCCCCGCGAGGCCCTGGCGGCCACGCTGGATTCCATCGCCCGGACGGGTGCGGGCGGCGGTGACGAGTTCGGACGCACGTGGTGGCCACGCGGGCTCGAGGCCCCCTACCTCGCGGTCAAGGTGACCGGCGCGCTGTTCCACACCCAGGGCGGGTTGGGCGTCGACGGGCACGCACGGGTACTGCGCGGCGGCAGACCGATCCCGGGCCTGTACGCAGCGGGAGGCGCGGCCGTGGGGATCTCCGGACACGGGGCGGACGGCTACCTGGCCGGCAACGGGCTGCTGGCGGCCCTCGGCCTCGGATACCTCGCCGGCCGCGCGGCGGCGGCAGACCGGGTGCAACGGTGACGCCCGGCCGGGAGGCGGGCGGCGCGGCGGTGGCGCAGCAGGTCGTCGCCCGCTTCCTGCGGTTGTGCGAGGCCCGCCGCACGGCGGAGGCCGACGCGATGCTCGCGCCGGGCGCGGTCCTGGAGTTCCCCGGAGGGCGGACCCACACCTCGGTGGGGGAGATGGCAGCCGCGGCCGCCGGCCGCTACACCAGCGTCGCCAAGACGATCACCTGTTGGCGGTCGGCGC
>SCQZ01000371.1 GCA_004299665.1 Jatrophihabitans sp. | reverse complement strand
TCCCGACATCGCGGTCACGTTCGTGCTCGAGGCGTTCGCGGTGGTGATCATCGGAGGTTTCGGAAGTGTGCTGGGCTCCCTGGTGGCGGCGCTGGTGCTGGGGCTGGTCCACGCGTTCCTGGTCGCGCACCTGCCCTCGCTCGCCGAGTTCTCGCTGTACTTCCTGATGATCGTCGTCCTGGTGCTGCGCCCGCGGGGCCTGTTCGGCTCGCGGGTCGCCGAGGCGAGGTCCGCATGATCGCCCGGTACCGCAGCCTGCCCCACCCGATCGCCACGCCGGCCGTGGTCGCGGTCATCGTGCTGTCCCTCCTCCTGCCGTTCCTGGTCGGGGCCGGGAACCTGTTCTTCTGGACCACCGTCCTGATCGCGATCATGTTCGCCAGCAGCGTCAACCTGCTGTTCGGGGTGGCGGACGTCCCGTCCTTCGGGCAGGCGGCCTTCTTCGGCGCGGGCGGCTACGCCGTGGCCCTGCTCGCACCGCACAACTGGCCGGCGCCGCTCGCGCTGGTTGCCGCGGTCGTCGTCGCCGGCGCCGTCGCGGCCGGCACCTCGATCCTGACCTGGCGCACGACCGGCCTGGCGTTCGCGATGCTCACCTTGGCCGTAGCGCAGGCGCTGTACACGCTGACGGTCAAGACGAACTCCCTCGGTGGGTACAACGGCCTGCCGGGGATCGTCGCGCCGGACCTGGCCGGCTGGCACCTGGGAGCCCCGCGCTCGTTCTGGTACTTCACGCTGGCGTGCGTGGCGGTCGGCCTGGCCGTGCTGTGGCAGGTGGGACGCTCACCGTTCGGCCACACGGTGCGGGCGATCCGCGAGAACGCGGTGCGGGCCACCTACCTGGGTGTCAACATCCGCGCCTACCGCGCGGCGGCGTTCACGATCGCCGGAGCGATGGCCGGCCTCGCCGGCGGGCTGTCGGTGTACGCCAACCAGATCGCGACCGCGAACATGCTGTACTGGACGCAGTCCGCGCTGCCGATCATCATGTTGCTGCTCGGCGGCCGCTACCACTTCTGGGGCCCGGCACTCGGCGCCGTGGTCCTGACCTGGCTCGTCAACGATCTCAGCCAGCGCACCACGGCGTACTTCTTCTATATCGGCCTGCTGCTGATGGTCGTGCTGCTGCTGTTCCCGGAGGGGATCTTGGGGCTGCCGGAGGCCGTGCGGCGCTGGGTGCGGTGGTGGCGCGGCCGGGTGCCGCGGGTACCGGGTGACGAGCGCGTGGGAATCGAGGCATGACGGCGGCGGCTCCGGTGCGCCCGGGCGGCCTGCAACTCACCGGCGTCGTCAAGCGGTTCGGCGCGCACGTCGTCCTCGACGGTGTCGACCTGCAGGTCGAGCAGGGCACCATCCATGCGGTCATCGGGCCCAACGGCGCCGGCAAGAGCACGCTGTTCGGTGTCATCGCCGGCGAGCACCGGCCCGATCACGGACGCGTGAGCATCGACGGGCGCGCCATCACCCGCCTCGGCCCGAGCCGCCGGGTCCGGCTGGGCGTCGCGCGCGCGTTCCAGGTGGCGCACGTCTTCCCGAGTCTGACGGTCCTGGACAACGTCGTCTCGGCGGCGTTGACGACGGGTCGGCACGCGCACCGCATCTGGCCGTCGGCCGCGATGCGACACGCGCGCGAACAGGCACGCGCCACCCTGGAGGAGACGGGCCTGACGCGGCTGTCCGGGGTGAGGGCGCACGAGTTGTCGCAAGGTGACCGCAAGCGGCTCGAGATCGCCGTCACCTTGCAGTTGCGGCCGAGGGTGCTGCTGCTCGACGAGCCGACCGCGGGCATGTCGCCGGAGGAGACCGCCGAGACGGTGGCGCTGGTGCACGACCTGTGGGCCCGTTCCGGCCTGACCGTCCTGCTCACCGAGCACGACATGAGCGT
>SCQZ01000370.1 GCA_004299665.1 Jatrophihabitans sp. | reverse complement strand
GGACGCGGAACTCGCGCTGCAGCCACGGGATGCCGCCGAGGAAGACGACACCCATGACGATCGTGACCACACCCAGGACCTGCTCGATGACCAGCGAGTGGTCCCGGATCGCGGCGCCCAGGCTGCCGAACAGCACCCCCTGTGCGATGAAGATCGCGCTGAAGCCGGCGACGAACAGCAGCGCCCCGGCGACCATCCGCCCCTGGCTCGGGCGCCGGTCGCTACCGGACAGCCCGGCGACGTAGGACAGGTAGCCCGGCACGAGCGGCAGGACGCACGGCGACAAGAACCCGACCACGCCCACCAGTGCCGCCACGGCGGCGGCAGCCAGCAGCGGGCCGCCGGTGACGGTCTGCACGAATCCCGAGCCGGCGAGCAGCACCTACGGCTCCGCCAGCAAGGTGTCGAGCAGCGGCTCGAGGTCGGCCGGCGTCATGACGTTGAGGTAGACCCCGGCGACGCGCCCCGACCGGTCGATCAGCACCGTGAACGGCAGCCCCAGCGCCGGAATCTTGCCCAGCCGGATCGCGGTCTCGCCCGGCTCGTCGAACACGATCGGGTAGCTGATGTCGTAGTGGCGCACGAAGGTCTCGGCGTCGCCGCGCTGGTCCTTGGTGTCGATCCCGACGAAGGCGACGGCTCCGGGGTGGCTGGCCTGGTACTGGCGGTACACCGTGTCGAACTGGGGCGTCTCCACCTGGCACGGCCCGCACCAGGTCGCCCAGAAGTTGACGACGACGACCTTCCCGCGCTCCCGGGACAGCGTGAACGTGCCCTTGCCGTCCAGCAGCGGCTCGCTGAAGTCCCCGGCGGGCTTGCGGTCGGCGACCGGGTAGGTGCGGCCCGTGGCGGTGCCGCCGACGAAGCGGAACTGGTTGCCCGCGGTCCGGTTCACCGCGTCCTTGCCGGTGCACGCGGTGCCGACGACGGCCACGGCCAGCAGGCCTGCCAGGAGCACACGCGCGTTCATCGCGCTCCAGTGTGAATGACGCCCACGCGGCACCGGAGGGCGCCTCAGCCCGCTGTGACCCTCCGCGTGCCTGCCCGCGCCGCGGCGATCCTCCTGCGCCCCACGCGCCGTACCGCGCCCCGCGCAGGCAGGACGGGCGTCAGGCACCCGCGCCCGTGCCCCTGGGCAGGGCCGCCGCCGGCTCGGCGTAGGCCAGGCGCACGACGCGTGCGCGCGCCCCGTCACCGTCGAAGGTGAACGAGGTGACCGACGCCAGCGCGCACTGCCGGCGGCGCGGGTCGTGGAACAGCCGCCGGCCCTCGACCAGCCGCCGGGCGGCGACGATCGGGAGCTGGTGGCTGACACAGACGGCCTCCGCGCCGTCGCCGAGGGCGGCGGCGGCCTCCCGGGCGGCGCGGGCCGCGGCGAGCACGCGCGCGGCCACCTGGGCGTACGGCTCACCCCAGGACGGCCGGAACGGGTTGCGGTAGTACTTGAACAGCTCCGGGTGCCGCATCAGCCCCTGGCCGCCGGCCACCGGGTGCCCCTCGAGGTGGTTGGCGGCCTCGATCAACCGCTCGTCGACGGCAACCTCCAGGCCGAGCGCCTCGGCCAGTGGGCGGGCGGTCTGCCGGGCCCGCTCCAACGGCGAGCAGGCGAGGTAGCGCACCGGCCGGCGCGCCAGGTAGTCCGCCGCCGCCTGTGCCTGCCGCTCGCCGAGTTCGGAGAGCCGGAAGCCGGGCAGGCGGCCGTACAGGACGTGTGTCGGGTTGAAGACCTCGCCGTGTCGCAGCAGGTGGACGGTGACCATCACTCGCTTCCCCCCTCGCGCGCCCACATTCTGCGGCCGGATCCGGTCACGGGAGGGGGGAAGCGGGACGGGGCGCCGCTGCGGCCGGATCCGGTCACGGGAGGGGGGAAGCGGGACGGGGCGCCGCGGCGGCGGCGCGCGCGGCTGCCGGCAGGGCGTCGGCGATGCGGGCCAGCGCCCCGTCGTCCATCGCCGCGTTGACGAACCACGCCTCGAACGGGCTCGGCGGCAGGTAGACGCCGGCGTCGAGCATCGCGGTGAACAGCGCCGGGTAGCGCCACGTCTGGCTCGCGCGCGCCGTCGAGAGGTCGGTCACGTCGCCGTCGGTGAAGAAGACGGAGAACAGGTTGCCCGCGACGCCGACCCGGTGCGCGACGCCGGCCTCGCCGAGGGCCGCGCCCAGCAGCCGCGCGACGGTGCGGGCGTTGGCGTCCAGCGCGGCATAGATACCCGCGTCCGCCGCCCGCAGGGTCGCCAGACCGGCCGCGACCGCCACCGGGTTCCCCGACAGCGTGCCCGCCTGGTAGACCGGTCCGGCCGGGGACAGGCGCTGCATGATCTCGGCACGGCCGCCGAACGCCGCGGCCGGAAGCCCGCCGCTCATCACCTTCCCGAACGTGACCAGGTCCGGCTCGACGGGATCCAGGCCGTACCAGCCCGCCGGCGAGACGCGGAACCCGGTCATCACCTCGTCCATGATCAGGACCGCGCCGTGCTTGTAGGTGATCTCGCGCAGGCCCGCGTTGAACCCGGACCGCGGGGCGACGGCCCCCATGTTGCCGGCAGCTGCCTCGGTGATCACGCAGGCGATCTCGTCTCCGTACCGGTCGAAGCACGCCTCGACGGCATCGAGGTCGTTGTAGGGCAGCACGATCGTCTCGGCAGTCTGGGCGCCGGTCACTCCCACGGCGGGCACGCTCCCACCGCCGGGGGGCCCCCCGCCCCGCGACCCCGGCTGCGCGAACGTGATCACGCCCGAACCGGCCTCGGCCAGCAGGGCGTCGACGTGACCGTGGTAGCAGCCGGCGAACTTCACGACCTTGGCCCGGCCGGTGAAGCCACGGGCCAGCCGCACCGCGGACATCGTCGCCTCGGTGCCGGAGTTCACCAGGCGCACCTGCTGCAACGACGGCGAGCCGACCCGCTCGACGATCAGTTCGGCCAGCTCCACCTCGCGCTCGGTGGGCGCGCCGAAGGAGAGCCCTGCCGCCGCCGCCTCGGCCACCGCCGCCACCACCGCCGGGTGGGCGTGCCCGAGGATCATCGGCCCCCACGAGCCGACCAGGTCGACGTAGGAGTTGCCGTCCGCGTCGGTGACGTACGCCCCCGCGCCGGACGCGACGAACCGCGGGGTGCCGCCGACCGCCCCGAAGGCGCGCACCGGCGAGTTCACCCCCCCGGGGATGACGGCCGTGGCGCGGGCGAACAGGGACTGCGAGAGCGCGGTGCCGGACACCCCACCAGTGTCGCAAGCCGGTGCGGGAGGATGCGCCCATGGACATCGCGGGCAGCGTGGCAGTGATCACCGGTGGGGCGTCCGGCCTCGGATTCGCGACGGCGGGGCGGCTCGCCGCCGAGGGCGCGCGCGTCGTGCTGGTCGACCTGCCGTCCTCGCGCGGCGCGCAGGCCGCCGAGCAGATCGGGGCGGCGGCGCGGTTCGCCCCGGCCAACGTGACCAGCGAGGCCGACGTCGCCGCCGCCCTGGACATCGCGGCGCGACTGGGGCCGCTACGCGTCGCGGTGAACTGCGCCGGGATCGGCACCCCCGGCAGGGTGATCTCCGGCAAGGGCGCGGTGATGCCGCTGCAGCAGTTCGCCGCGGTGGTGACCGTCAACCTGATCGGCACGTTCAACGTGATCCGGCTCGCCGCCGAGCGCATCGCCGCCACCGAGCCGGTCGCGGGCGAGCGCGGGGTGATCGTCAACACCGCGTCGGTGGCGGCCTTCGAGGGGCAGGTCGGCCAGGCCGCCTACTCGGCCTCCAAGGGCGGGGTCGTGGGCATGACGTTGCCGATCGCGCGCGACCTGGCCGACAGGCTGATCCGCGTGATGACCATCGCGCCGGGCCTGTTCAAGACCCCGATGCTCGCGGGGCTGCCCGAGGACGCGCAGGCATCGCTGGGGGCGCAGGTGCCGCACCCGTCCCGGCTCGGGGACCCGGGCGAGTACGCGGCACTGGTCGCGCACATCGTCGCCAACCCGATGCTCAACGGCGAGGTCATCCGTCTCGACGGCGCGATCCGGATGGCCCCGCGCTGACCCGCGCCCGACCCGGGAGCGGTCAGCGCTGCAGGGCGCGGCGCATCACGACCCGCGTGCCGACCCCGTCCAGCCCGACCGCCCGCTCCCGGTCCCGCAGTTCGGCCATCTCCGGGCCGAGGGCGGCCGTCGCGGCGAATCCCCGCGCGGCGTAGAACGGGGCGTTCCACGGCACGTCCGCGTACGTGGTCAACGTGATGGCCTCATACCCGTGATCGCGGGCCCACGCGCAGGCGGCCTCGAGCAGCGCCGAGCCGTGGCCGAGCCGCATCTGCCCGGGCAGCACCGCGAGTTCCTGTACGTGCGCGAGCCCGTCGACCTCGTCCACCTGCACGAACCCGTCCGGCGGCCGGCCGTGCACGAAGACGGCGCGCGCCCGGTGCAGGCCGTCGACCGGGTACGGCACCGCGGGCAGGTCGATGCCGGCGACGCGGAACAGCGCGTCGGCCCGCTCGTCGATCTCGGCGAGCAGGGGCAGGTCCTCAGGCTCCGCCGGGCGCACGCCCGGCTCGTGCCGTCGCGCCCGGAGCACGGTGGCCAGACGGGCCGGGTGGCGCGCGGGCACCAGGACGGTGGAGCCGTCGCTCAGCTGCACGGCCAGCCCCGCGATGCCGCGCGGCAGCGATCCCCAGCGGTGCCCGAGCACCGGCGTTCCGGGCGCGGGATTGTCCGAGTAGCCGACGATGTGCTCGCGCGCCAGGCTCGCCTCCCCGACCCGGACCTCGTCCTGCGTCACCACGACCGAGCGGTGGGTCCGGACCGCGTGCACGATCAGGGCGTCGATGCCGACGACGAGCACGAACACCACGATCCACGCCACGGCGTGCGCGGGCCCGCCGCCGATGGCGACATCGGCGAGGAATGCGGCGACGATCAGCGCCGCGAGGACCGCGGTGGACAGATAACCGCGCGCCGGGTCCCGGTGCACGGCCGGCGCTCCGGCCTTCCCCGGTGCGGTCATGGTCAGGACGTCAGCTCGCGGTCGGCCACCTCCGCCGCCCAGTACGTCAAGATGATCGAGGCGCCCGCCCGCCGGATGCCGGTCAGCGTCTCGACGATCGCCCGGTCCCGGTCGATCCAGCCGCGCTGCGCCGCCGCCTCCACCATCGCGTACTCGCCGCTGATCTGGTACGCCGCGACCGGGACCGGCGAGGCGTCGGCGACCGCGCGCAGCACGTCGAGGTAGGGCAGCGCGGGCTTGACCATGACGATGTCCGCGCCCTCGGCGACGTCGAGCGCCACCTCGGCCAGCGCCTCGGCCACGGCGCGGGCGGGATCTTGCTGGTAGCTGCGCCGGTCCCCGACCAGCGAGGAGTCGACGGCCTCCCGGAACGGACCGTAGAACGCCGACGCGTACTTGGGCGCGTAGGCGAGGATGCCGGTGTCCGGGAAGCCGGCGGCGTCCAGCGCGGTCCGCACCGCGCCGACCTGGCCGTCCATCATCCCGCTGGTGCCGAGCAGGTGGGCGCCCGCCTCGGCCTGCGCCCGCCCCATCGCCGCGTACCGCTCCAGCGTCGCGTCGTTGTCCACGCGCACCCCGTCCGCGGCCAGCACGCCGCAGTGGCCGTGGTCGGTGTACTCGTCCAGGCACAGGTCGGACATCAGCACCGTGCTGTCACCGACCTCGCTCGCCAGCCGCCGCAGCGCGACGTTGAGGATGCCGTCCGGGTCGTCCGCGCCGCTGCCGCGGGCGTCCTTGCGGGCGGGGACGCCGAAGACCATCAGCCCGCCGACGCCCGCCGCGACCGCCCGCACCGCCGCCGCCGCGAGCGAGTCGAGGGTGTGCTGCACGACGCCGGGCATGGCGGCGATCGGCACCGGCTCGGGGATCCCCTCCCGCACGAACATCGGCAGCACGAGGTCGCCGGGGCGCACGGCGACGTCCGCGACGAGCCGCCGCAGCGCCGGGGTGGAGCGCAGCCGCCGCGGCCGGAACGCGGGGAACGCGCCCGGGCCCATCACCACCCGCCGCCCGTCAGCGCGCCCGGCGCGAGCGCGAGGCCTTCTTCTCGGCGACCGCCGCCGCCCGCTCGCGGTCCTCGATCGCCTTCTCGACCGCGAACTCGGCCAGCGCGTCGACCAGCGCCTCGATCGTCGCCACCTCCGGCTGCACGTCGACGCGCAGCCCGAACTCGCGCGCCGTGGCCGCCGTCTGCGGGCCGATGCACGCGACGACGGTGCGGGCGTGCGGCTTGCCGGCGATCCCGACGAGGTTGCGCACCGTCGAGGAGGAGGTGAAGCAGACGGCCTGGAAGCCGCCGGACTTGATCGCGTCGCGGATCTCGGCGGCCGGCGGGGCGGCGCGGACCGTCCGGTACGCGGTCACGTCGTCGATCTCCCAGCCCCGCTCGCGCAGGCCGGCGGCGAGTGTCTCGGTCGCGATGTCCGCGCGCGGCAGCAGCACCCGGTCGATCGGGTCGAGCACGTCGTCGTACGGCGGGAACTCCGCGAGCAGGCCCTCGGAGGACTGCTCGCCGGCGGGCACGAGTTCGGGCCGGATCCCGAAGGCCCGAACGGCCTCGGCGGTGACCTCGCCGACGCAGGCGATCTTCACCCCGGCGAACGCCCGCGCGTCCAGGCCGTACTCCTCGAACTTCTCCCGCACCGCCTTGACCGCGTTGGTGGAGGTGAACACGATCCACTCGTAGCGGCCGGTCACCAGCCCCTTGATCGCGCGCTCCATCTGCGTCGGGGTGCGGGGCGCCTCGACCGCGATCGTCGGCACCTCGGCCGGCACGGCCCCGTAGCCGCGCAGCCGCTCGCTCATGGCGGCGGCCTGCTCCTTCGTCCGCGGGACCAGCACGCGCCAGCCGTACAGCGGGCGCGACTCCCACCAGCCGAGCCGGTCGCGCTGCGCGACGACCTTGCCGACCGCGACGACGAGCGTGCCGGTCATCCCGGCGGCGGCGAACTCGAGTTCCCCGAGCGTCCCGGACGCCGTCTGCTGACCGGTGGAGGTCGCGGCGCAGCTGACCGTGACGGGCGTGTCCGGCTTGAGCCCGTTGGCCACGAGTTGCGCGCCGAGGTCGGCGACCTGGTCGGACGGCACGCTCAGCAGCAGCGTGCCGGGCGCGGCGGCGAGCGCCTCGGCGTCGCAGCGGCTCACGTCGGCGATCTCGGCGACGGTCCGGACCGGGCCGTACGGGACGCCCGCGTAGGTCGCGGCACCCAGCCCGCCGGACACCGCGGGGACGACGCGGAACGGCACGCTGGTGCGGGCGATGGCCAGCACCTCCTTGGTCACCGCCTCGGAGGTGAACGGGTCACCGGCGACCAGCCGCACCACGTGCGCCCCGGCCCGTGCCTCGGCGAGCATCGCCTTGGCCGTCTCCGCCGGGGAGCCGCCGACCGGCTGCGCCGGGACCGCGGCGAGCCGGGTGAGGGCGGGGCCGCACGCGTCGTCGGCGAACAGGGCCTGGGCACCCTGCAGCGCTTCGACGGCGGCGACGGCGAGCAGGCCCGGATCGCCCGGGCCCGCGCCCACCACGGTGATCCGGCCGGTGATCTTGCGTACTCGGGTCATTGCCCTCTCCCCATCAGTTGATCAGCACCCCCGGCGAGCAGGTCGGCGGCCAGGCGCCGGCCCACTGCCTCGGCTTCGGTCGCGGGCCCGGTGGCGGACAGCCGGACGGCGCCGCTGCCGTCCAGCGCCGTCACCGAGGCGCGCAGGAAGATCTCGGCCGCGCCGTCGTCGTCGACGGCCACCTCGCACAGCGCGCCCACCGGCGCGCTGCACCCGGCCCGCAGCCCCGCGAGGACGGCGCGCTCGGCGGTCACGGCGGCCCGGGTGTCGCCGTCGTCGAGGGCGGCCAGCAGTTCACGGGTCGGCGCGTCGTCCGCGCGGCACTCGACGGCGAGCGCGCCCTGGGCGGGCGCGGGCAGCACCTGGATCGGGTCCAGGATCTCGCTCACCTCGCCGTCCCGGCCGAGGCGGCGCAGCCCGGACAGCGCCAGCACGACGGCGTCCAGCCGGCCGTCGGCCACCATCGCCAGCCGGGTGTCGACGTTGCCGCGGATCGCGACGACCTCGACGCCGAGCCCGAGCGCGCGCAGTTGCGCGGCGCGCCGCGGCGCGCCGGTGCCGACCCGCGCCCCGGTCGCGAGTTCGGCGAGGGTGGCGCCGTGCCGCGTGACCAGGGCGTCACGGGGATCCTCGCGCCGCGGCAGCGCGGCCAGCGCGATGCCCGGCTCGGGCGCGGTCGGCAGGTCCTTGCAGGAATGCACGGCGACGTCGATCGTGCCGGCGAGCAGGGCCGCGCGCAGCGCGGAGACGAAGACGCCGGTGCCGGCCGCGGCACCGGCGGCCGCCGGGCCGGCCTCGATGGTCGCCAGTGGGGCCCGGGACCGGTCGCCCTCGGTCGTGATCGGGACCAGTTCGACGGCCGTGCCGAGCGCGGCCGCGACGCCCGCGGTCTGGGTGCGGGCCAGCGCGGAGGAGCGGGTGCCCACCCGCACGGTCGTGGTGATCACGGCGCCCCCCGCACCGGTCGGGCGTCCGGGCGGGTGTTGACGCTCGCCACCGACTCCACCGTCGCCGGGTCGAGCTCGAACAGGTCCCGCAGCGCTTGGGCGTAACGGTCACCGCCCGGTGTGGCCGCCAGCTCCTTGACGCGGACGGTCGGGGTGTGCAGCACCTTCTCCACGGCGCGGCGCACCGCGGCGGCGACCTCGCGGCGCACGTCGTCGTCCAGGGACGGGAGCTTGGCGTTCAGCCGCGCCAGCTCACCGTCCACGACCTGGTTCGCGCGGGCCCGCAACGCAGTGACGGTCGGCGCGACGGCCAGTTGCTGCTGCTGGGTCAGGTAGGCGGCGAGTTCGGTGCGCACGATGTCCGCGGCGGCGGCGACGTCGACGTCGCTCACCATCGGCTCGCGCTCCCGCAGGGCGTCGAGGTCGACGTAGGTCACCCCCGGCAGGTCCCCCACGCCGGGTGCCACGTCGCGCGGCAGCGCGAGGTCGAGCACGACCAACGGCCGCCCGCTCCGCGGCGCGAGGTCCTCGACGCCCATGAGCAGCCCGGTGGCGCCGGTCGCCGAGACGACCAGGTCGGCGTCCGCGATCACGGCCGGCAGCTCGTCGAGACCGGTCACGCCCGCCCCGATGCCGGCGGCCAGCCGCGCGGCGCGGTCGGCCCCGCGGTTGGCGACGACGATCGACCCGACGTCGCGGCGGCGCAGTTCGGCGCCGGCGAGCGCCCCCATCGACCCGGCACCGACGATGACGGTCCGCAGCCCGGCGAGCGGCCCGAGCACCTCGGCGGCGCGCGCGAGCGCGCTCGACAGCACCGACGCGCCGGCCCGGTCGATACCGGTCTCGGTGTGCACCCGCTTGCCGACGCGCAGCGCCGTCTGGGCCAGTTCGTGCAGCACGGACCCGACCGAGCCGGCGTCGCTGCCGGAGGCGTACGCCGCCCGCAGCTGGCCCAGGATCTGCGACTCCCCCACCACCATCGAGTCCAGCCCCGAGGCCACCGCGAACAGGTGCTCCACCGCGGCCTCGGCGAAGTGCACGTACAGGTGCTCGCCCAACTCGGCGACCGGCAGCCCGGCGCGCCGCGCGAGGACTGCGCTGACCTCGGCCACCGCGGGGTGGAAGCGCGCGACGTCGGCGTAGACCTCCACCCGGTTGCAGGTCGACAGCAGCAGCACCTCGCTGACGGTCTCGGCGCGGTGCAGTTCGTCCAGCGCCTTGGCCAGTTCGTCCGCGGGCACCGCTGCCCGTTCCAGGACCGGCACCGTCGCGGTGTGGTGCGACAACCCGACCACGAGCACGCTCACGATCCGGCCCCGTTGGCCAGGGCCGACTTGCGGCTCTCGTGGAAGGACAGGATCTGCAACTCGGCGGCGAGGTCGACCTTGCGCAGGTCCACCGAGTCGGGCACGGACAGCACGACCGGGGCGAAGTTGAGGATGCTCGTCACGCCGGCGGCGACGACGCGGTCGCAGACCGCCTGCGCGGCGGCCGCGGGGATCGCCAGCACCGCGATCGAGATCTGCAGGTCGGCCACCACCTGCTCGAGTTCGTCGACGTGCCGCACCGGCAGGCCCCGGATGAGGGTGCCGATCCGGGCCGTGTCGGCGTCGAACAGCGCCGCGATGCGGAACCCGCGGGAGGCGAAGCCGTCGTACCCGGCGAGCGCCTGCCCCAGGTTGCCGACGCCGACGAGCGCCACCGAGCGGTGCGAGGCGATGCCGAGGGTGCGCGCGATCTGCTCGGTCAGGGTGGCCACGTCGTAGCCGACCCCGCGGATCCCGTACGAGCCGAGGTAGGACAGGTCCTTGCGCAGCTTGGCGGAGTTGACCCCGGCCGCGGCCGCGAGTTCGTCGGAGGAGATCGTCGCCGCGACCCCCGCGACCGATACCGCGCCGCCGGCGCCCTCGGCGCCGGCCAGGGCGCCGAGGACCCGCAGGTAGGTGGCGAGCCGGGCGACGGTCGCCTCCGGGACGGTGCGCGCATCGAGGCGGATGCTGCGCTCCACGGACATCGACACCCCTGACAGACCGCATGGCAGGATTCCTCGGGACTGCCTGCCGTGTTGGCGAGGACCGCAGTGTGGTACAAGCTGCGACCGGCGCCGACGGTACGCGGCTCGTGAAAGTTTTCCCAAATCGAGCCAGGGTGTGTTATAGGGCGACTCAGCGCTCCAGGGCGGCCCGGAACCGGGCCTCCTCCAGCCGCCAGTACCCGTGCTCGCGCCCGTCGATGAGGATGACCGGCACCCGGTCGGAGTACTCGGCGAGCAGCGCCGGGTCGGCGTCGACGTCCAGTTCGCGGTAGCCGAAGCCGAGTTCGGCGGCCAGCGACCGCAGCCGGGTCGCGGCGTCCTCGCACAGGTGGCAGCCGGCCCGCGTCACCAGCGTCACTGCGCGCTCAGCGGCCGCCATCGTCGTCCGTCCCCAGCGCCCACCGTCGGACCCGGCCGGTCACCGTGTGCGGCAGCGCGGCCACGACCTCGACGGTGGCCGGCAGCTTGAACCGTGCCAGCGACCGCGCCGCCCGGGCGAGCAGGTCGTCCACCCGCAGCGACGCCCCCGGGCGCGGCACGACGAACGCCCGCACGGCCTCGCCGGAGCGCTCGTCGGGCACGCCGACCACGGCCACCTCCGCGACGTCCGGGTGCTCTCCGAGCACCTGCTCGACCTCGGCGGGGTACACGGGGAACCCGTTGACCACGACGACGTCGGCGAGGCGCCCGACCAGGTACAGCTCACCGGCCGCGCCGATCACGGCGAGGTCGCCGGTGCCGAACCAGCCGTCCGGACCCGGGCCGTCCTCGCCGCCGGGCCAGTACCCCGAGAACAGGTTGGCGCCGCGGACGAACAGCCGTCCCGGGTCGCCGTCGTCGGCCGGCTCACCCGCGGCGTCCCGCACCTGGACCTCGATGCCCGGCAGCGGCCGCCCTACCGAGCCCGGGACGGCGCGGGCCCCGGCATCGACGCTGACGACGGCCGAGGCCTCGGTCAGTCCGTAGCCCTCGCGCAGCGCCACACCGCGCGCCGCGTAGGCGCTGACCAGCGACCGCGGTAGCCGCACCGACCCGGAGACGGCCAGGCGCACCTGCGCGAACCCGGCGGCGAACCCGGGCTCGGCGAGCCAGGCGGCGAACTGCGCCGGCACGCCCACCACCACGGTCGCGCCGGCCATCTCGGCCAGGCTCGCCGCGGGCTCGAAGCCGGCGGCGGACGGCAGGACGACGCTCGCGCCCTGGCGCAGCGCCAGCCCCACGCCGGCATGCAGCCCGAAGACGTGGCTCAGCGGCAGCGGCAGGAACAGCACGTCGGATCCGGACAGCAGCGGCGGGTCGACGGCCGCGAGCTGGTCGAGGTTGGCCAGCAGGGCACCGGCCGGGAGCATCACGCCGCGCGGACGACCCGCGGCGCCGTCGGTGTACGCGAGCACGGCCAGCTGCGACCCGGTGCGGTCGGCGCGTGGGTCGGCAGCGGGGCCCGGCGGGTCCGGCGCCGGCACCGGGGCGGCGCGCACGCGCACCCGCGCGCCGCTGTCGGCCAGGATCTCGTGCACCTCGCGCTCGGTGGCGGCCGGGTTCAGCACGACGGGCACGACACCCGCGCGCAGGGCCCCCAGGAAGCCGGCCACCAGGTCGGCACCCGGAGGCAGCGAGAGCGCCACCCGGTCGCCGGCGCGGGCGCCGAGGCCGAGGATCTGCCGGGCCGCGGCCGTGACCGCGGCATCGAGCCGGGACCAGGTCAGGCTCTGCCCGCCCTGGCGCAGTGCCACGCCGGAGGGATCGCGCCGGGCCGCCCGCCGCAGCAGGTCGCCGACCGATCGCGGCGCATCGGGGTCCATCCCACCTCCACTGCTGGTCCTGCCGTCCCATGGTGCACGGCGCAGCGCCGGCGGGCACAGTGACACGGCGGAGCAGGACCGCGCCCGCGACCGGACCTGTCCAAATCGGACCCGACCGGTTACCCTTAGCGCGATCTTCACATGGCGGGCGTCATCCTGGACCCGGCCCAGAAAGGGGATCGATGCCGGGCACAGGACGCACCGACCCCGGACCTGACCGGTCCGGTGTGGGGCTGCGCGCGCTCGCCGAGCTGATCAACGACGTCCTGGCCGGATGGGGTACGCGGCCGGCACTCCCCCTCGGCCCGCAGCCGGTTTTCGCCGTCACCACGGGCGCCGGCGCACCGGCGCACCCGGCGCGGACGGGACGCGGACCGGCCCCAGCGCGCCGGCCGTCCCCGACGCGGCGCCCGGCCCCGTCCCGGCCGGCGGAGGCCTCGGCACCGAACCCGGACGGGCCCGAGGTCGAGGACGAGCACGCCGAGGTCTGGGAGCTGGTGGCCCGCGCCCAGGCCGGTGACGGCGAGGCGTTCGGCAAGCTCTACGACCGGTACGTGGACGTGGTGTTCCGCTTCGTCTACTTCCGCGTCAACGACCGCGCGCTGGCGGAGGACTTCACCAGCGAGACCTTTCTGCGGGCGCTGCGGCGCATCGGCGGCATCACCTACCAGGGCCGGGACATCGGCGCCTGGTTCGTCACCATCGCCCGCAACATCGTGCTGGACCACATGAAGTCGGCGCGCCACCGTCTGGAGGTCTCCACCGCCGACACCCTCGAACGCGACGACCACGAGCCGGGCCCGGAGAACGCCGTCATCGACGCCCTCACCGCGCAGCGGCTGCTGGCCGCGGTCGACCGTCTCGGCGACGAGCAGCGCGAGTGCGTGCTGCTGCGCTTCATCCAGGGCCTGTCCGTCAGCGAGACGGCCGAGGTCATGGGCAAGAACGACGGTGCCGTCAAGGCGTTGCAGCACCGGGCGATCCGCAAGCTCGCCGAGCTGGTCGGGGACGAGCTGCGATGAGTCACCGGGGCCGCACTGTCTCGTTGAGCGGTACGAGGAAGCCGCGCGGTACGGGGTTGCCGTGCGGTACGCGGCGATCGCCGATCGCCGGCCTGGGCGACGCGCGGGAAGGAGGGCTGCGATGACGGGGCACCGGGTGCCGCTGCCGCACCTGCCGGGCCGCCCTGGCGACCCGGCGCAGTCCCCCGACCCCGCCGTGCGCGCCCTCGTGACCGCCCTGGCGACGATCCCCGACGCGGTCCCCCAGGCCCGGCCGCGGCCCCACTTCCGGGCCGAGCTGCGCGCGCAGCTGGTCGCCGTGACCCCCCGGATCGTGGCCGAGGCGCGCGAGGAGGCCGCCGCGGCCCCCTCCCGGCGCCCGGTCGGCCAGCACTCGGTCGGCCAGCGCCGTCGCGCGCACCTTCGCCTCGCGGCCGGGGTGCGGATCGCGGTGGGCGCCCTCGCCGTCTGCGCGCTGCTGCTGGGCGGCGCCGTGTGGCTCAGCCGCAGCGCCCTGCCCGGGGACACCCTCTACGGCCTGAAGCGGGCCGGCGAGAGCGCTCAGCTCGCCCTCGCCTCCGACACCGGCGAGCGCGCGGCCGAACTGCTCTCCTTCGCCAAGACGCGTGCCGACGAGGTCGCGCAGTTGCTCGGGCGGCCGTCCGCGTCCGGCACCGGGCCGCAGGCCGGCGGTGCGATCGGCCCCGCGACGGCCGCCCTGGTGCGCAGCACGCTGGCATCGGCGGACGGCGACCTGCGTCAGGCCAGCCAGCTGCTCGGCAACCAGGCCGTCCAGACCCGCTCCGGCGCCCCGCTCGATGCGCTGTTGCAGTGGGCGCCCGGCCAGCAGCGACGGCTGAGCGACATCGCGAACCGGATCCCGGCCGGCGACCTGCACCGGACGGCGCAGGACTCGGCGGACCTGGTGGCGGCGGCGGTGGCCCGGGCGAGCGCGCTGCAGGCCGACGCCGGCTGCAGCTGCATCGGCGGGGCCGGCAGCGACGCGCTCGGCCCGCTGCCGTGCGGCCCGTGCGGGTCGGGCTCGTCGCACCCGACGCAGTCGCCACCGACGCAGGCACCCGGTCCCGGAGCGAAGACGGCGCCCTCGCCCGCGACGACGCCGGACTCCGCGGCGACCACCGCCCCCGGCGGCAACCCGCCGGTTCCGCCGGGCCCGGGCACGACGCTGCTGCCGCTGCCGGGCGGGACGCGCAGCGGGCTGCTTCCCATCCCGCTGCCGCCTCCGCCGACGATCACGGTCGTCCCACCGCTGGTCTCGCCGTCCACCAGTTGCACCCCGGCCCTGCAGATCGGGCCGATCTCGGTCGGCTGCGACGGGAGCGTCACGATCTGACCTTGGCGCGCCCGGCGCCGCCGCCGACGGCCTAACGTGGTGCGGGTGAGCGTGCCCGAGCCCTCCGGTGCCGCCTTCTTCGACGTGGACAACACGATGATGGTGGGCGCGTCGATCTTCCACTTCGCCCGCGGCCTGGCCGCGCGCGGCGTCTTCGGCTGGCGGGACGTGGTGCGGTTCGCCGCGCGCCAGACGCGGCTGCGGATGACCGGGGAGTCCACCACCGACATGCACCGCACCCGCGACTCGGCGCTGGCGTTCGTCGCGGGCCGGGACGTGGCCGAGATCGTGGCGCTGGGCGAGCAGATCTACGACGAGTCGATGTCGGGCCGCATCTGGCCGGGCACCGAAGGCGCCGCGCGGCGCCACCTCGCGGCCGGCGAACCGGTCTGGCTCGTCACCGCCACCCCGGTGGAACTCGCGACGATCATCGCCGACCGGCTGGGGCTCACCGGCGCGCTCGGCACCGTCTCGCAGACCCGCGACGGGCGTTACACCGGCCGCCTGGTGGGCGACGTGCTGCACGGGGAGGCGAAGGCGCAGGCGGTGCGCGCCCTCGCGGTCCGGCAGGGGTACGACCTCGCGGCGTGCAGCGCGTACTCCGACTCGATCAACGACCTGCCGCTGCTGTCGATGGTCGGGCACCCGGTGGCGGTGAACCCGGACGCGGACCTGCGGCGGGAGGCGCGCCGGCGCGGCTGGGAGATCCGCGACTTCCGCACCGGGCGCAAGGCGGCCCGGATCGGCGTCCCGGCAGCGCTGGGCGCCGGGGCGGTGGGGGGCGCGGTGGCGGCGGGGCTGGCCTACCGGCGCGCTAGCGCCACACCGAGCGGCGCTGGACGAGCAGCCGGTGCAGCGTGGCCTGGATCCGCTCGCGCACCTCGTCGGACACCTCGAACACCACCGCCGGATCGACGGTGGCGGCAGGGCCGGTGGGGGGCGCGGGGGGCCGCGACCCCGCCGCTGGCCCCACCGTCGACCCCACCGGTGTCCCGAATACGATCTGCCACTTGCTGGGCAGCGGGACGAGTCCGAGCGGCCCGAACCACGGGAAGGTCGGCGTGAGCGGGAAGTAGGGCAGCCCCAGCAGCCGCGCCAGGGGGCGGGCGTCGGCCAGCACGGGGTGGATCTCCTCGGAGCCGACGATCGACACCGGGATGATCGGGACCCCGGCGGCCAACGCCGCGGTGAAGGCGCTGCGGTCGAAGTCGCGCAGCCGGTACCGGTCCCGGAACCGCTTGCCGATGCCGGCGGACCCCTCGGGCCAGCAGCCGACCAGTTCGCCCCGGACCAACAGCCGCTGCGCGTCCGGCACGCAGGCGAGCGCGGCCCCGGCGCGGCGGGCGAGCGTCCCGGCCCCCGGGGTGGCGAAGACGATCTCGGGAGCCAGCAGGCGCAGCGCCCGGCCACCCGCGTGCCGACGCACCGCCAGCGCCGTCATGGCCGCGTCCAGGGGCCACAGGCCGCCGGCGTGGTTGGCCACGAGCAGCGCGCCGCCGCTGCGGGGCAGGTGCTCGGCGCCGCTGACCTCGACGCGGAACCACCGGTCGTACAGCGGCCGCAGCGCCGGCACGACCACGCGGTCGGTGAGGTCGGGGTCGTACCCGAACTCGTCCAGTTCGTACTCGCCGCTGACCCGTCGCCGCAGGAAGGCCAGCACCGCGGCCGCCCGCCGCTCCCACCCCGGCGCCGGACCGGCCGCGGCTGGGGACACGGCGGGGGACACGACGGGGGGCACGGCCTCGGCACCGCCACCGAGCGGGACGACCTCGGCGTCCCCGGTCACCGGCGGACGGTGCGCGGGCGGGCGACCGGCCGCCCGGGGCAGCCGGATCACCCGGGCGATGCCGTCGGAGGAGTGCGTCACAGCGCCCGCTCCAGC
>SCQZ01000369.1 GCA_004299665.1 Jatrophihabitans sp. | reverse complement strand
CGGGTCGGCGCCGTGCGGCGCCGACCCGGCGGTCGGCAGGCTCATCGCCCGCTACCCGGTGATGCCCGCGGACGTGCACACCGCGGCGCCGACGGCCTGGCACAGCGCCGTCGCGTCGATGAACTTGTCCTTGATCACCGTGTCGGCCATGTTCTTCTCGTTCACCCACACCGGGGTCAGCAGCGTCGCCGGCTGGGTCGACCCGGAGACGCCCGAGGGCGGCGAGGTCGTCGCGTTCACCAGCGAGGTCGGCGGGGTCATGCCGGCCCGCAGGAGCGTCGCCAGCGCGATGGCCGCCTGGGCCTCCAGGTAGATCGGCTTGTACACCGAGCCGCACTGGTAGCCCTGCAGGACGTTCTGCATGCCCTGGATCGTGGCGTCCTGACCGGTGGTGGGGATCTTCTTCGGGCCGACGCCCTTGTTCTTGAGCACGGTCACGACGGCGTTGGCCAGGCCGTCGTTCGCCTCGACCGTCGCGTTGATCTCCGGGTGCGCGGTGAACTGCTGGGTGAAGATCGTCGCACCGGTCGCGTTGACCCAGCCGGGCGTGACCTTGTCACCGACGAGTGTCCAGCCCTTGCTGTTGGTCGTGTTCGCGGGCAGCGGCGTGGTGTTGCTGCCCCAGATCACCGAGTTGTAACCCTGCGCGAACGAGACCGCGTTCGGGTCGGTGTCCTGGCCGCCGTTGAGCGTGAAGACCTTCGGGGTCTGCACACCCCAGGACGTCACGCAGTCCACGAAGCCCTGCCCGATCAGCTTGCCGACCTGGACGTTGTCGAAGCTGACGTAGTAGGTGTTCGTCCCGGTGAACGTCGCCCGGTCGTAGCTGATCACCTTGACACCGTGCGACTGCGCGTACGACTGCACCTGCGCGCCGACCGTGCTGTCGATCGGGTCGAAGATCAGTACCGAGGCGCCTTGCGCGATGTCGGCCTGGGCCAGTGCCAGTTCGGTGGCGTCCACCCCCTGGGCGTTGTCGATCTTGAACTGGGACGCGCTGTAGCCGGCCATCTGCAGGGCCTTCGTGAGGTACGGCGCGTCGAAGTCGACGTAGCGGGTGGAGGAGGT
This sequence comes from Jatrophihabitans sp., assembly GCA_004299665.1. Classification (GTDB taxonomy): domain Bacteria; phylum Actinomycetota; class Actinomycetes; order Mycobacteriales; family Jatrophihabitantaceae; genus FW021-bin43. Next base: position 4,721 of record SCQZ01000369.1, on the reverse strand, counting down.
GGTGTCCGGCAGGATCACGCCCACCAGCCCCTTGCCGGCGGCGGTCGCGGGCTTGAGCTGCGCCATCGCCGCGAACGAGATGTCGAACGAGTTCACCGACAGGGACGGCGCCGTCGTCGACGAACTGGACTGCGGCGGTGGTGCCGAGGTCATGGCGCCCGAGGAGGACTTGCTGCCGGAGCCGCTGCCGCACGCGGCTGCGACCAGGGCCACCGCGGACACCGCCGCGAGGATGCCGGTGGCCGGCCAGGTGCGACCCGGGCCGTGATCGTGTCTCATATCGAACCTCCCTGACGGCGCCACCCTGCGCAGGGTGGCGCGCTGTTTATGCCTGCAGGATCGGACCGGCGGCGCGTGGCGCCCCAGGGGCCAACGACCTGTCGGCGCCGTGCCGCAACGCCCGCTCTCGGGCCCCTCCGCGAGCCGGGCGGCGGCCCCGGGCGGGCTGCGCCAGGTGACGATGGTCCCGGCCGCGTAGAGGTCCTCGCCCCTACTGCGCCGTGGCCGCGCAGCAGCACGATCGGGCTACGAGAGGCCCGACGGAGGTACGCCATGCCCGCAGACCCGATTCGCTGGTTCGACGAACTCCGCCTGGCCGACGTCGCCACCGCCGGCGGCAAGGGCGCCAACCTGGGCGAGCTCACCGCCGCCGGCCTGCCGGTCCCACCCGGTTTCGTCGTGACCGCGCAGGCCTACCGGGACGCGCTGGAGCGCTCCGGGGCCGACGTCGCGCTGCGCGACCTGCTGGCCACCTTCGAACCGGCGGACCCGGCGAGCGCGGCAGCGATCGCCCGGTCCGCCCGCGAGATCGTCTCGCACCTGCCGCTGCCGCACGACACCGCCGAGGCCGTCGCGGCCGCGTACCGCAAGCTCGGCCCGTCGGTCCGGGTGGCGGTGCGCTCGTCCGGCACCAGCGAGGACTCGGCGACCACCTCGTTCGCCGGCATGAACGAGACCTTCACCAACGTCAGCGGCGAGGCCGCCGTGCTGACGGCCCTGGTCGCCTGCTGGGCCTCGCTGTACCGCGAGCGGGTGATCGTCTACCGCGCCGACCAGCACCTGCCCCAGGACCCGGCGATCGCCGTGATCGTCCAGCAGATGATCGCCTCCGAGAGCGCCGGCGTGATGTTCACCGCCGACCCGTCGACCGGCAACCGCGACCACGTCGTGGTCGAGGCCGTCTTCGGCCAGGGCGAGGCCGCGGTCAGCGGCATGGTCGAGCCGGACACCTATGTCGTCGACAAGGACGGGCCGCGGCTGGTGGACGTGCGGATCGGCCAGCAGACCCGCAAGATCGTCCGGGGTGCCTCCGGCGCGGACGAGACGGTCGAACTGACGCCGCAGGAGGGGTCACGGCGCAAGCTCACCGACTCCGAGGTGCTCGACGCCACGCGGCTCGCGGTCGCCATCGAGCGGCACTACGGCACGCCGCAGGACATCGAGTGGGCGCTGGCCGAGGACCGCATCTGGATCGTGCAGTCCCGCCCGATCACCACACTGGCCGCCACCGCGGGCGAACCGGCGCAGCGGCCGGCGCTGCTGCGGGGTCTGCCGGCGTCCTCGGGGCGCGCGTCCGGACCGGTGCGCATCCTGCGGACCCCGCAGGAGGGCGAGCGCCTCGAGCCCGGTGACGTGCTCGTCGCGGCGATGACCAGCCCGGACTGGGTGCCCGCGATGCGCCGCGCCGCCGCCCTGATCACCGACGGCGGCGGGATGACCTGCCACGCGGCGATCGTCTCCCGCGAGCTCGGCGTGCCGTGCGTGGTCGGAACCCGCGCGGCCACCGCCACCTTGCGTGAAGGCCAGGTCGTCACCGTCGACGGCAAGCTGGGCGAGGTGTACGCGGGCGTGGCCGAGGCCGCGCCGCCGGCGACGGTGGCGGTGGTGCCCGCCGCCGTCGCGGTGCCCGCCGCGCCGCCGGCGGTGCACACCACGACCGCCACCCGGCTCTACGTCAACCTCGCCGTCGCCGAGCGCGCCGAGGAGGTCGCCGCGATGCCCGTGGACGGCGTGGGGCTGCTGCGCGCCGAGTTCATGATCGCCGACGCGCTGGGCGGCGTGCACCCGCGGCTGCTGATGCAGCGCGGCGAGACGCAACGGTTCGTCGAGACGATGAGCGCGGCGCTGCTGCGCATCACCCGCGCCTTCGAGCCGCGGCCGGTGGTCTACCGCAGCACCGACTTCCGCAGCAACGAGTTCCGCGGGCTGCAGGGCGGAGAGCAGTTCGAGCCGGAGGAGGAGAACCCGATGATCGGCTACCGGGGCTGCTTCCGGTACGTCGACCAGCCCGACCTGTTCCGGCTCGAACTGGACGTGCTCGGCGCGGTCGCCGCCGAGACCGGGAACCTCAAGCTGATGATCCCCTTCGTCCGCACCGGCTGGGAGCTCGAGCGTTGCCTGGAGATCGTCCGGGTCCACCCGACGGCCGCCGGACTGCCGGTGTGGGTGATGGCCGAGGTGCCCTCGGTCGCCTACTGGATCCCCACCTACGCCCGGATGGGCATCGAGGGTGTCTCGATCGGCAGCAACGACCTCACCCAGCTGATGCTCGGCGTGGACCGGGACTCGCGCACCTGCGCCGACCTGTTCGACGAGGCCGACCCGGCGGTGATGGACGCGATCGCGCGCATCGTGCACGCCTGCCACGACGCCGGCATCACCTCGTCGCTGTGCGGCCAGGCGCCGTCCAACCGTCCCGAGTTCGCCGAGGAACTGGTGCGCCTCGGGATCACCTCCGTCTCGGTCAACCCGGACGCCGTCGAGGCGGTGCGGCGCACCGTCGCCGATGCCGAGTGGCGGCTGCTGCTTTCCGCGGCCGATCCGGCGCACGCGGCGCCGGCCCGGTTGCGGCCGCGCCGTCGCGTCCGCCTGGGGTGAGCGCGGGCAGGAGGGGAGGTCGAGGTGACCAGCGGCACCGTGCTCGTCGGGCTCGGCAGGCTGGGCGGTGCCGGGGAGACGGCCCTGGAATGGGCCGCTGACGAGGCACACGCCCGTGGCGCCCGGCTGGTCGTCGTTCGCACCTACCGCCTCGCCGGCGGTGGTGAGGATGCGCGCACGGCCGCGCTGGACCTGGACCTGCTCCGCGACCTGCGCCGGTCGGCCGAACTGCACCTCGTGTCCGGCCTCGACCGGCTGCGCCGGCGCCACCCGGACCTGCCGGTCGGCTGCTACGCGGTCGAGGGGCGCCCGGCCCAGGTGCTGGGCAGGCTGTCCGCAGCGGCGCTGCTGACCGTGGTCGGCAACCGACGGGTGCGCCGCATCGGGTCGGTGAACGCCGCGCTGGCCGCCGCCGCGCACGGTCCGGTCGTCGCGACCGGAGCCCGCCGCCCGCCGCCCGCCGCCCGGCCGGCGATCGTGGTCGCCCTGGACGGCGGGGCGGACACCGACGAGGTGCTCGCGTTCGCCTTCGACCGCGCCGCACGGTACCGGCGGCCGGTATGCGCCGTGACGAGCCGTACGCCGGCCGGCGTGCCGTGGGTCCCGGATCGCGCATACGCGGCCCTGGGCGAATGGCGCAGCCGCTGCCCCGGCGTCGAGGTCGAGCTGCGCGTCGTGACCGAGCCCGCTCCCGAGGCGTACCTCGCCGCCTGCGCGGGGCAGGACCTGCTGGTGATCGGCAACCGGGCCCGGCACCCGACGGCCGCCCGGTCGGGCCCGCTCAGCCGCGGCCTGCTGCGCCGGGCGGGCTGCCCGGTCGCGGTGATCCACCCGCGCACGCCGGTGCGCGACGCCGCCGCGCAGACGTGATCACCGCGGCTCCGTCACCGCGCGTCGGCCGCGGTCGTCGGGTCCCAGCCGTCAGGTCCCGGTCGTCGCGACCGGGTCGGGTGCCGCCGGACCGGCTCCGACGACGGCCAGCGGGCACGCCGCCTGGTGCAGCAGCCACGCGGCCACCGGGCCCAGGTGCGGCAGCGCCGAATCGGGACCGCGCCGCGAGCCGATCACCAGCAGCGATGCGTCGCCGGCCGCCTCCAGCAGCGCGGTGAACGGGTCCTGCTCGCTGACGACTGCCTCGACGGGGACGTCCGGGTACTCGGCCGCCGCGGTGCCCACGATGGTGTCCAGTTCGGCGCGGGCTGCCGCGTGCAGCGAGACGGGGTCGAGCACCGGCGCGTGGGCGGAGGTGAACAGCGCCAGGCCCTCCACCGTCACGCTGCGCACGGCGCGCACCGCAGCCCCCGCCAGCGCGGCCTCGCGGCAGGCGAAGGCGAGCGCGGCGAGGCCTCCGGGGGTCGTCGAGGCGCCCAGCACGACCGGCCCGTCCTCGTGCTCGGGCTCGCCGCTGATCGTCACGACGGCGCACGAGGCCTGCGCGGCGACGCGCTGGCTGACCGACCCGAGCACGAAGCCGCGCGCCCGCCCGCAGCGGTGCGTCCCGACGACGAGCAGGTCGGCCGCGGCGCTGAGTTCGACGAGCAGGTCCGCGGCGGGGGTGTCGCGCTGGATCACCTGGTAGTCCAGGCGCGGATACAGCTCGGCGAGCGTCGCGACCGACTCCGCGCGCACGATCTCGGCGAACGGCCGCACCTCCAGCCCCCCGTCGCCGTGCGTGCCGGGGCGGCAGGCGTGCGCCACGACCAGCCGCGCTCCGCGCCGGTCCGCCTCGCGCGCGGCGAAGACCAGCGCGTCCTTCGCGACCTGCGAGCCGTCGACACCGACCAGGACGACGCCGAACTCGGACATGGGACAACCTCCTCGCGTTCCTCGGACATCGTCCGCCC